>JAUWJC010000651.1 GCA_030607895.1 Pirellulales bacterium | reverse complement strand
GTTAAAGGGGATGAACCAGGTGCAGGTGAAGGCAATAGTGGGCCTGACCTTCGCCAGCGAGCTGAGGGCCTTCCTGCGGCAAGACCCGGACGTAATCATGGTCGGCGAGGTCCGCGACCAGGAGACCGCCCAGATTTGTCTCCGCGCGGCGTTGACCGGCCACTTTGTCCTCTCGACGATCCACACCAACGACTCGCTTTCGGCGGTCAACCGATTGGTGGACATGGGAATCGAGCCGTTTTTGCTGGCCTCGACGCTGCGGGTGCTGGAGGCCCAGCGCTTGATCCGCCGACTCTGCAAGGAGTGCAGGGAAGCGTACGATTGCGATTCGGAGACGGCCAAGCGATACGGCTTGGAGGCGGGGCAAACGCTCTATCGGCCCACCGGCTGCGACCACTGCCGCGGGGCTGGATATCGCGGCCGAGTCGGAGTGTTCGAGGTAGTGCGGATCACCAGCCGCATGTCGAACCTGATCCAAACCAAGGCGCCGCTGCCCGAACTCCGCGCCACGGCACGCGAAGAAGGAATGAAACTGCTGTTGGACAGCGGTCTGGCCAAGGTGCGGGATGGAATTGCCAGCCTGGAGGACGTTTTGACCGTCGCAACTGGCGACGAAGAATAACGTTTTATCTTGTTCCCGCGCTCCGCGTGGGAACGGGAGACGAGTAATTTTTATGACATTATTACAGAAGCGTCAAGGGTCTAGGTTAAGACATCCTCACGTATTCGAGGGGTGGACGATGGCAGGGCAACGTTGTTTCGAGCGCGCGGCGTTTTTTTGTCAGTTACAACTGACCGTGCTGCCGGACGGACCTACCGTGCCGGCAAACTCCTTCGACATCAGCGCCGGAGGAGTGGGGGTAACCGCGGCGGTGTTTTTGGAACGAGGAAAAGACGTTCGCGTCGATTTCCACGTCGGGAACGGATCGATCGAAGAGACCGATGAATGTGTGTTGGGGCGGGTCGCCTACTCGAGGGCGGACGAGGACGGCAACCGCATCGGCATTGAATTCCTGGAAACCATCCGGGAATCGGCGCAACCGGGGCTGATGAAAAAACTCGACATGCTTTAGGCCGCTGGCCTGGGAGAATAACCGCCGTGGCGTTTGAAGACTGGTTTATCGCTCGTGCCCGAGTGTCGAGCAAGCCGCACACGAGGATCACCTTGGACGACAAGATGACCTTCTTCCACCAGCTCTCGACGCTGGTCTCTTCCGGTACGCCTTTGTTGCAGGCGATGCAAATCTGCGCCGAGCAAAACCAGAGCATCAAGTTCCGCCTGGTATTGGAGGAGATCGTCGGGCGCGTGTCGGCTGGAAGCTCGGTCCACGCCGCCGCCGCCGAATTCCCAAACGTCTTTCAGCATTACTGGATCGAGGTCATCCGCACCGGAGAAATCACCGGGCAAATGAGCCTCGTGCTGTTGGAACTGAACAAACAAATCCAGGAAACCCGCGCCACCAACCGCAAGGTCGTCGGTTCGTTGATGTATCCGGCGATAATGATCGTGGTGGCCGTGGTGGCCGTGACCGCCATGCTCTGGCTGGTGGTGCCCACCTTTGCCGGGATGTTCAAGGACATGGGCGCGGAACTGCCCGGCATG
>JAUWJC010000187.1 GCA_030607895.1 Pirellulales bacterium | reverse complement strand
TATACTCGACGAGGTCAAAGATTGCGCTTTTGGTATGAAGTAGTCAGTTATCAGTAGTCAGTCTGAAGACTGGCAAGAGCCGTTGTTTCCAAGCTCTGACAACTGATAACTGATAACTGACAACTGACAACTGATGACTTCGTCGCAAAACCGCAATTCTTGACCGCGAGCAGTATACTTCCGGGGGTGGTTCCGCAACGCCAGCCCCTTAAGCGTAGGCATAACGGATTGCCACGAAAGGCACGGATGCCTTTTTCTTCCGTTGAAAGCCTACACCCTGAGCCGAAAAAGGGACCGGGTTTAATTTGTGCGAAGCACACGCCGGGCCGGGCCGGCAAATTAAACCTGGTCCCTTTTTCGGCTCCGAACGGTCACAGCAGCGTGATATTCGCCTTGGCACAGGCTTTCCGCATTTGCTCGGGCCAGATGCCGCAATTGACTTCGCCGACGTGAGCAGTGCGGAGAAAGAACATGCATAGACGCGACTGACCGATCCCGCCACCAATGGTCTGCGGCAGTTCGCCTGCAAGAAGCATACGGTGGAACTCCATTTCGAGGCGGTCTTCCGCGTCAAGGATATTGAGTTGCCGCTTCAGCACTTCCTTGTCGACGCGGATGCCCATCGAAGAAATCTCGAACGCCCTCTCTAAAACGGGATTCCAGATGAGGATATCGCCGTTTAGGCCCTTGCCGCCGTCGGGCCGGGGGGTGCTCCAGTCGTCGTAGTCGGGTGCCCTACCGGCGTGTGGGCGTCCGTCCGGCAAGTCGGCCCCAATCCCCACGACAAAAACCGCCCGGTGTTCGGCACAGATGCGATTTTCGCGTTCGGCCGGCGGCAGTTTGGGGTACCGCTCGCACAACTCTTCCGAAGTTATGAAGAGGATTTGCTCGGGAAGCACCGGGCGGATGCCCGAGTGTTGCGAGGCAATGTGAAACTCGGTCCGGCAGATAACGTCGTATATCGTTCGGACGGTGTCCTCCAGGGTATCGAGGTTACGCTGTTCGGGGGTGATGATCTTCTCCCAGTCCCATTGGTCCACGTAGATCGAGTGGAGATTATCGATTGTCTCGTCGGGCCGGATGGCGTTCATGTCGGTGTAGAGTCCCTCGCCAGGCCGAAAACCGTACCGCTTCAGTGCCATTCGCTTCCACTTCGCCAGCGACTGGACGATTTCCACTTCGGCGCCCGCATCGTTCTTCACGCGGAATCTGACCGGCTGCTCTATGCCGTTCAGATCGTCGTTGATTCCCGTGCCCGTGCGGACGAACAACGGAGCGCTGACCCGATCGAGATTAAGCGATCGGGCGAGATGGGTCTCGAAGAAGTCCTTGATATCCTTAATGGCCGCCTCGATTTGTCGGGTATCGAGTAGTGGGTGGTAATTGTCTGGTAGGTACTGGGCGTTTGGCATGTCAACTTCTCTTCCAGCATTCTCAGTATTCTTGGGGCCCGTCCGATCGGAGCGAGAGGCCGGACGGTTGACTCATCTCATTGCCGACCAGACAACCGTAACATGGCGGTGGACGAAGAAGAAGGGCACCGTCACCGATTTCTGCCCGTTTCTGCCGGAAAACTGGGGCTTGTCGGACTTGCGAGGCAGGTGTGAGGCGGGTAATTGACCCGCCGCCACCGGTGTGTCATACTACCACGCAGATATTCGGCCCCTCCCAAGCCTTGGTAATCAGTAATCAGTAATCAGTAATCAGTAATCAGTAATCGGCAATTAGCAATCAGCCGCTGAAAATGGGGGTTTCAAACTGAAAACTGAAAACTGAAAACTGAAAACTGAAAACTCATTGCCACACACCCGAATTTGGAGAAACGCCTTATGAAACACCCCGTAACCCGACGCAACTTTCTGTCCACCTCGGCCGCCGCCGGCGTGGGATTGATAGCTGCCGGCCGGCTTTCTGCATCAGAGTTCGAGACCAAGCTGCTCAAGGCCATGATCGGCAAGCCAACCGAAAAGACGCTTGCAAGTTGGAAGGCGGCCGGTTTCGAGGGATGCGAGTCCAGCAGCCGGCAGGCATCACCCGAGGAAGCGGCCGAAGGACGCAAGATCGCCGAGCGACTCGGCATGAAAGTACATTCGGTGCTCCGCGGCTGGACGAACTTCAATAGCAAGGATCCCGAAGTCGTCGCAAAAGACATCAAAACCGTCGAGGTAACGTTGCGAGCCTGTCAAGCGTACGGTGGCGATGCGGTCTTGCTTGTGCCCTGCCGGATCAGCGGAATGCCGATGCCCGAAGCGTGGGAATTCGACATCGAATTCGACGAGAAGACGGGCCATATCAAGAAGGTCGCGGCCGGCGACAACTCGAAGTACAAGGAGTACATCGAGGCGCACGACCATGCAACCGATTCCACGCGTGCGGCGCTCAAGAAGCTGATTTCAGTGGCCAAGGAAACCGGCGTGATAATTGCCGTGGAAAATGTCTGGAATAACCTCTGGGTGAAGCCGGCGATATTCGAGAACTTCGTCGCCTCGCTCGGCAGCCCGTGGGTCCAGGCATACTTCGACATCGGCAACCACGTGAAGTACGCCGCGCCGGAAGAGTGGATTCGCACGCTGGGTAAGCTGATTGTGAAGTGCCACGTAAAGGACTTCAAGCTGAACGAAAACGGTCAAGGCGGCCGCTTCTGCAATATCCGCGACGGCAGCGTCAACTGGCCACTGGTACGAGAAGAACTCGACAAGATCGGCTACAACGGCTGGATGACCATCGAAGGCAGCGGCGGCCTGTCGCTGGAGGAAAAGAGCAAACGCCTCGACCTGATAATCGCCGGCAAGTAAGCGAATTCCCCGTGTAAAGCCGCGACCACTGGGCGCGGGTCACCAAAGAGACGGCAACTCCCGAAACCGCGACCACTGGTCGCGGCTTTACAATTCGATTTATCAAGGAGACTACCACTATGCGTTCTCGCTCAATCTATTGTCTGTTGTTGACTGTTATTCTTCTTGCCGTGGCGTCGGCGGCCCGGGCTGAAGAGGCGGCCAAGCCGCTTAGGGTGGGCATTATCGGAACAACCACCTCCCACGTGCCCGCCTTCACCAAAACCATAAACGACCCGAAAGCCACCGGCCCGCTGGCTGACTTCAAGGTGGTGGCCGGGTTCACCGGCGGCGTGAAAGACAATCCGTCAAGCTGGGACCGGCGAGAGAAGTACACCCAGTTCCTTCGCGAGCAGGGCTGCACGATCTACGACACGATCGAAGAGATGGTCAAGAACGTGGACGCCGTGCTTCTGGAGAGCGTCGACGGCCGGCCGCACCTCGAGCAGGCCAGGCCGGTAATCGCCGCGGGCAAGCCGCTGTTTATCGACAAGCCGATGGCCGTCTCGCTGGCCGACGTGATGGAGATATTCCGATTGGCCAAGGAGAAGAACGTGCCGGTCTTCTCCAGTTCCTCACTCCGATTCGGAGAGAGCGTCCAGGCCGCGCGGAACTACGAAACGTCGCCTTTCGGCAAGGTCAAGAGTTGCATCGCCTGTAGCCCGATGAGCATCGAGCCACATCATCCCGACCTCTTCTGGTACGGTATTCACGGCTGCGAGACGCTCTTCACGATCATGGGCACCGGCTGCCAATCGGTCAAGCGAGTCGGCGAGAAGAAAGTTGTCGGCACCTGGGAAGGCGGCCGCACTGGCACCTTCATCGGCAAAAAGGGGTACGGCGCCGAGATCGTGGGCACGAAGAGCAGCGGTACGTTGGGTAAGTACGGCGGCTACAAACCGCTGGTCGTCGAGATATGCAAGTTCTTCAAGACCGGCATCGCGCCCGTTCACGCCGAAGAAACCATCGAGATGTTCGCCTTCATGGAAGCGGCGGACGAAAGCAAGGCCAAGGGCGGAGCGCCCGTTACGATCCAGAGCATGATCGAGCGAGCCAAGAAGATCAACGCTACGAGGAAGTAATCAGTGGTCATACGGTACATGTTTGCACGCATGTAAACCCTCGGCGTGCGTGGTATCCGTTTAGCCGCCGCGTCCACGCGGCGCGGAATCAATTTACTAAAAAGGAGATTGCGATGCGTTTGACTGGAGTGAGTGTGTTTGCAGTGTTGGTTGTTGCGGTCTTGGCCGGGTCGGCATTGGCCGACGGACTGAAGGCCCCGATCAAGGCTGGGATCATCGGCCTGGATGCGCACGGCCTGCCGTGGACCAAAATCATCAACAACCCGAAGGCCGAGGGCGAGTTGGCCGACATAACCATCGTGGCCGCGTACCCCGGCGGAAGCCCCGACATCCCGGACAGCATGAAAATATTGAACAGTCGCGTCGAGCCGGTTCGCAAGCTGGGTGTCGAGATCGTCGATTCAATCGACAAGCTGCTCGGGAAGGTCGACGCCGTGCTTCTGTTGAGCATCGACGGCCGGACCCACCTGCCGCAGGCCCGGCCGGTGTTCGCCGCCGGCAAGCCGCTGTTCATCGCCAAGCCGATAGCCGCCTCGCTGGCCGCCACGATCAGGATATTTGAACTATCGAAGAAAACCGGCGTGCCCTGTTTTTCCAGTTCTTCGCTCCGCTATGGCAAGGAGACGCTTGGCGCTCGCACGAACGCCAAGCTCGGCGAGATTCGCGGCTGCGATCAGTATGCCCCCTGCTCTCTGGAACCGCACCATCCCGACTACTTCTGGTACGGTATCCACGGTGTCGAGCCGTTGTTCACCATCATGGGCACCGGTTGCGAAAAGGTCACGCGGGTCCATACCGAGGGGCAGGACATGATAGTGGGTGTCTGGAAGACCGGCCGGATCGGCTCCTGCCGTGGCATTCGCGACAGCCGCCGCGGCTACGGCTCGACGATTTTCGGCACCAAGGCGGTCCTGCCCGGCGGCGGGTTCGACGGTTACGAGCCGCTGATCGAACAGATCGTAAAATTCTTCAAGACCGGCAAGCCGCCGGTTGCCGAGGAAGAGACACTCGAAATCTTCGCCTTCATGGAAGCCGCCGACGAGAGCAAGCGGCAGGGCGGTTGTCCCGTGACGCTCGAGAGCGTGATGAAGAAAGCCCGGGAAGAAGTCGCAAAGGATAAGTAATTGCCTGTTGTTCCGGCGGGCGATAGAATTGGCGTTTTTGTCGGGATTCGAGCAACTTCAGTTGGGAATTGGGAAGAATGAGCGAACTAGGCAATCTTGTCGTCGCCCAGAGCGGCGGACCGACGCATGTGATCAACAGCAGTCTCCGCGGAATCATCGAGGCTGCCAGGGACCTCGACCAGATCGGCACGGTCTACGGCGCCCGGCACGGAATCGAGGGCGTCCTGAAGGAGGAACTGCTCGATCTATCGGCCCAGCCGGCCGAAGAGGTGGCCCTGCTGCGGTACACCCCGACGGCCGGATCGATCGGCACGTGCCGCTACAAGCTGAAGAAGGGGCAGGACGAGGACTTCGAGCGGGTGATCGAGGTGTTTCGGGCGCACGGGGTGCGCTATTTTCTCTACATCGGCGGCAACGATTCGATGGACACTGCCAACAAGGTTGCCCAGCTTGCCCACAAGCGAGGGCTCGACCTGGTGGCCGTCGGCGTGCCGAAGACGATCGATAACGACATCGGCGACAGCCAGTTCAAGCTAATCGACCACACGCCCGGCTACGGCTCGGTGGCCAAGTACTGGATGCACATGGTCCAGAACGCCAACGAGGAGAACAAGGGCTCCTGCCCGGCCGACCCGGTGTTGGTAATGCAGGCGATGGGCCGAAAGATCGGGTTCATTCCGGCCGCCGCCCGACTTGCCGATCCGGCGCGCGAGTTTCCGCTTCAGATTTACCTGGCCGAGAGCCCTTGCACGCTGGAGCAATTGGCCGATCAGGTCAACGACCAGCTTGGCCGGGACGGGCGTTGCCTGGTAGTCATAAGCGAAGGGTTCGACGTGGGTAAAGTGGGCGAAGTGCTGGACTCGTTCGGACATATTTCCTTCGGGTCCAGCCAGATTTCTGTTTGCCAGATCGTAGTGAATTACCTTAACCAGGTTGGGCTGACAGCGAAGGGGGCCGCCCGGGGGAATGTGTCGGGAACCGACCAGCGTCATTCGATGGCCTACGCCTCCTCGGTCGACCTGGACGAGTCGTACAACGTCGGCCGGATGGCTGCCCAATTGGCGGCCGAGGGAACCAGCGGTTACATGGCCACCATCCTACGTGACCCCGGCCCGGTTTAAAGCGTCCGATACGACAAGGTCCCGTTGGAGGAAGTAGCCAACAGCGAGCGGACCTTCCCGAGCAATTGGATTGCCGAAAACGGCTGCGACGTGACGGACGACTTTGTCCGCTACGCCCGGCCCCTGGTGGGCGGCGACATGATCAGCCTGCCGATGATCGACGGCCGGCAGCGGCTTACGCGGTTCGAGCCGATCTTCGCTGAACAGAAGCTAGACAAATACGTGCCGCAGGCCGACCGCTCATAAAGCCGCGACCGGTGGTCGCGCCGAGCGACTAGCGGCAGGCGTGTGTTATTTTCAAGTTATTTCGCTTCGGGCGCGACCACCGGGCGCGGCTTTATGACAACACCATAACACCCCAGACCATTATGAGATGATTGACTTCACCCCCAAGCACGATTACCTGGTGGGCATCGATTCGGACGGATGTGCGTTCGACACGATGGAGTTGAAGCACAAGGAGTGTTTCATTCCCAACATCATCAATCACATGGAATTGCAGGGTGTCAGCAAGTACGCCCGCGAGGCGGCGGAGTTCGTCAACCTTTACTCCAAGAGCCGCGGTGTCAACCGCTTCCCCGCACTGATCGAAACGCTCCAATGGCTCCAGAAGCGCCCCGAGGTCAAAGCCCGGGGTGTGAAGATCACGATTCCACAGTCGCTCGGCGATTGGGTCGCCCGGGAGACGAAGCTGGGAAACCCGGCGCTGGAGAAGGAAGTGGAAAAAAACGGTGACGCCGATCTGAAACACATTCTAAAATGGTCCACGGCGGTCAACCAATCGATTACCGACATGGTTCGCGGCGTGCCACCGTTTCCGTTCGTTCGCGAGAGTCTCGATAAGCTCGACGACAAGGCCGACGCCATGGTGGTTTCGGCCACACCTCAGGAAGCGCTCCAGCGCGAATGGGCCGAGCACGACCTGGCGCAGTACGTCGTGGCGATTTGCGGTCAGGAGGCGGGTACGAAGAAGGAGTCGCTCGGTGCGGCCTCGAAGTACCCGGCCGGGCACACGCTAATGATCGGCGACGCCCCGGGCGACTACAAGGCGGCCCAGGCCAACAAGGCCCTGTTCTTCCCCATTAACCCCGGTGTGGAGGAAGCCAGTTGGAAGCGGCTTTATGAAGAGGGCATCGACCGATTCCTCTCCGGCACGTTTGCCGGCGAGTATCAAGAGCAATTGCTGAGGGAGTTCGACACCTATCTGCCCGAGAAACCGCCATGGCCGGTTGAGTGAAAATAGGGATTGGGGATTGGGGATTAGGGATAACCGTTCACGGGCACAATGGAATCAGGCCACGGATGAAACACGGATCAAACACGGATAGACAAGTTATAGGGTTCTTCCTCTGCGCGTCTCTGCGTCCTCCGCGGTGATATTGTTCTGATGAGGCGGCACTCGAAATCCGGCCCCTTGATCCGTGTTT
>JAUWJC010000292.1 GCA_030607895.1 Pirellulales bacterium | reverse complement strand
CGGGGGGGCGCGCGGTTATTTTTGGAAAAGCGGGTGTCTTTATATCCTGCGCGCCACCACGGGGCGCGGCTTTATAAATCCCTCGGTGGCACTCTACAATCTTACGGGTATTCCTCTTTGCCGCATCACTTGTTTTGTTTCTTTGATTGTGTACTGGCCGTAGTGGAAGATGCTGGCGGCCAAGGCGGCCTCGGCGCCGCCTTTGAGGATGGCGTCGGCCAGGTGAGCGGGGCAACCGGCCCCGCCGCTGGCCACCACGGGCACGGTAACCGCCCGAGTGACTGCCGCCGTTATTTCCAGGTCGTATCCATCTTTTGTTCCGTCGGCGTCCATGCTGGTCAGGACAATTTCGCCGGCCCCAAGCCGCTCGACCTCTTGGGCCCAGGCCACGGCTTCCCTACCCGTGCCGATCCGCCCACCGTTGATATGCACCTCCCAAAACTCCTTGCCGTTTTTTTGTACTCGTTTCGGGTCGATGTTGACCACGATGCACTGACTTCCAAAGCGTCGGGCGGCCTGGCTGATGAACTCGGGATCGCGTGAGGCGGCCGAGTTGATCGAGACCTTGTCGCTTCCGGCGCTAAGCAGCGCTCGGATGTCGTCGAGAGTGCGGATTCCCCCGCCCACCGTAAGCGGCATGAACACCACTTCCGCAGTGCGTCTGACCACGTCGAGAATAATGTCGCGGCCTTCGTGGCTGGCGGTAATGTCGAGAAAGACCAACTCGTCAGCCCCCTCCGCCTCGTAGCGCGAGGCCACCTCGACCGGGTCGCCCGCATCGCGAAGGTTCACAAAATTCGTGCCCTTAACCACGCGGCCGCGATTCACATCGAGACACGGGATGATACGTTTAGCCAACATTGCCGTTTGACGGAAGGAGCCGAAAGAACGCTCAGACAGGCCAACTACCCCCCAAACCGAGCCCAAACCTTTACTTTACAATGACCCACTTAAAGGGGTAAATCGTCGGTTTGACGGGTCCCGTACTCGTCACGCTCCGCGTGACGGATCTGCATCACCCGGAGCGTGATGAGTACAGGCCGCATCGGCCCGAGTATGTGCGGGAACACCGATCGGCATCCTCGTCCAAACGTTAGTATTACCCCTTTAAGCGGGTCATTGTTACTTTAAGCCCCAGCCATGCTCCGGTCAACGCCCCCACGGGTGGGGGCAGGAGAAAAGATGCCCACTATAGGAGCTTTTTGAACTCTTGTGGCGTGAGGTCCGCATCGCGGGCGATTGCGCCCATGGTGAAGGGGTTGATGGGTTTGTTCCGGGGTATCGTAAGCCGTGTGATACCGTTGGACATGATGATGTGCTTGCCCTGGCGGATTACCCGATAGCCGATCTGTTCAAACGTCCGTACTGCCTGGTCGAAATTGACGCCGGGAATCCTTGGCATCCTATACAGTCACCTCTTCTTCAGTGACGGTGAAAATGGCTTTCTCATCGTTTTCGGCTGCCAGCCATTCACGAATCGCGTCGCGGATGTTCTCAAGAGCTTCGGCTTTCGTACGGCCCTGGGAATGACATCCTTTCAAGGCTGGACAGCTTACCGAAAAGCCCTCCATGCTTTCGATCAGCACGACCCGGTAGTTCATGTTCTCACCCTCATCAGGCATTTCCCTAGTCTATCGCCACTGGGCGCAAGCCTAAGCCTTTACTTTAAGCCCCTGCCACGCTCCGGTCAACGCCCCCACGGGTGGGGACAGGCAACTCTACCGTTGCAGGATTTCCGATAACCGTTCGCGGGATTCGGCCCACGAACGCCCGGTGGTTGAGCGCCGGGAACCCCCGGGGTTTCGCGGCGCTCAACCACCGGGCGTTTTTGCTTGCTTATCCTCGCCACCATCCACCGGCTCCACTACTCGATGACAATCGGGCAGCGAGGCCAGGAATATCTTTCCGTAGTTCTTGCTGCGCACTCGCGGATCGAGTATCACCACCATGCCCGTGTCACGCTTCGAACGAATCAAACGACCGAAACCCTGCTTGAGCTTGATCACTGCGGCCGGAAGCTGGTAATTGCGGACGGGGTGGCCGCCGGCGGCGCGGATGGCCTCGATTCGGGCTTCGACCAATGGGTGGTCGGGCACGGCGAACGGCAGTCGGGTGATGATCACGTTCGTAAGCGCGTCGCCCGGCCCGTCCACCCCTTGCCAAAAACTGTCCGTACCAAACAGTACCGCCCGAGGGTTCGACTTGAACCGCTCCCGCATTTGGCTCCGAGGCATTCCGTCCGCTTGGGAAAAAAGTGCCAGGTTTTTCTTGGCCAGCCAGGGTCCGATTGCCGCCGCGACGCGCTTCATCATGGCGTAGCTGGTAAACAGCACGAACGCCCGGCCGTCGGTCCGCCCGACGTATCGGCGGATCATTTCGGCCGCTTTCTGTTCGTAGAGTTGGGTTTCCTGTCCGGGGTCGGGCATTCCGTCGGGCAGAATCAGTTTGACCTGACGCCGGTAGTCGAAGGGGCTACCCAGGCACAGCGACTCGGTCTGCGTGAGCCCAATCCGCGACTTGAAAAAATCGAACGACCCGGTGCCGGTAGCCAACGTGGCACTGGTCATCACAACGGTGGGAACCTCTTGGAACAGGTGTTCGCGCAGTACGGGGCCAACGTTAACCGGGGCGGCACAGAGCTTGACCTGCCGCCCATACCTGCGCTGATGGGCTTCGATCCAATAGACCGACTCGTCCAGCCGTTGCCGGCGCCAGTCTTCGATTCCAAGGCTCAAGGCAGAGAGCCGGTTGGCGGCCGCGACAAAATCCTGCTGCTCTTCCGGTTTCTCGATCTTTTTCACATGCTGCCGGATCATCCCGGCCAGCTTGTCGAGCGACTCGCTAATCGGGTTGGCAACGATTTCCGGCTGGCGAACCCGGCCGTTGGTGCGAGTCTGCCGCTCGAGCCACCGGTCCACGCTATCAAAGAACTCGTCTGCCCGATAGCGGCATTTTTCCACCTGCTGCTGCAACCCTCCCAGGCCGGGTTGGACCAGCAGGCCCCGGTTCGTGCGGTCGTTGTAGAGCTTGTTCAGAGTGTATTCCACCTGGCCGTTGGTCACCGCCAACCCGAGATGCTCGCCGGCCACCGCTTCCATGTTGTGGGCTTCGTCGAAGATGAGCACGTCGTAGTCCGGCAGCAAGCTGGCACCGGCCATCCGCAGCGACAGGTCGCTGAACAGCAGGGCATGGTTGACGACCAGGATTTGGGCGTTGGCCGTTCGGCGTCGGGCCCGATAGTAGAAGCACTTGCCGTAGTGTGGGCAGCTTCGGCCCATGCAGTTGCCGTGATCGCTCGATACCTCGTCCCAGACCTGCCGCATCGGCCGGTAGTTGAGGTCCGCAAGCGACCCGTCGTCCGTTTGCTTGGCCCAGGCATTGATTCGGCGAAGTTGGTCGAACTCGTCATCGTCACCAAAGAGGCTTACCATCCGCTCCATGGCGTTTTTCAGTCGCCGGCGGCTGAGGTAATTCCCCCGCCCCTTGACCAACACGGCGGTAAACTCCAATGGGATCACGCTGTGCAGCAAGGGCAGGGCCTTGCCCATCAGTTGTTCCTGGAGACTGATCGTGTGCGTGGAGACGACTATCCGAGGCGGGCGGGACTTGTCGTTTTTCGCCGCAGTGTTTTTCGCCGCAGTGTTTTTCGCCGCGGTGTCTTTCGCCCCGGCCGCGGCCAGAATGGCGGGAACCAGGTAGCCGAAGCTCTTCCCCACGCCGGTACCCGCCTCCACAACCAGGTGATGCTGCTCGTGGATTGCCCGGGCAACCGCCCCGGCCATGTCTAACTGTTCGGAGCGGTGTTCGTAGTTTTTCAGTCGGGCGGCAATTCGGCCGTGGGGTCCCAGGATTTCGGCAGGCGAGAGCATGGAGCCTAGATTACCACGGTGGTGCCCTGGCGGGTAGACGAGTTGCCGGCGGCCGAAAAAGGGACCAGGTTTAATTTGTGCGAAGCACCCTCCGGGCCGTTCCGGCAAATTAAACCTGGTCCCTTTTTCGGCCCAGGCGTTTTTGGTATGGTACGGCCAACGGGTATATACCGGGGTGTCGACCGCGGCCCGTCTTTTCCGGTCTGTCTTCAAGGAGCGATGGAACGATGCCGATCGAATTTCGCTGCACGCAGTGCAACAAGCTGTTGCGGACTCCAGACGAGACGGCGGGCAGACAGGCGAAATGCCCGGAGTGCGGGATGATTGTAACGGTCCCTTCGCCGGGAGCCGCCGGGCCGAGCGAGCCAGGTTCGGGGAGTCCGTTTGGCTCCGAACCGCCGCCGCCACTGCCGCCCGACGCGCCGGCGGAAAGCCCCTTCGCGCCCGAAGGCCCGCAACCAACCGGCGATCCGGATAACCCCTACGCCTCGCCGGCCGACTATTCGGCGGCCGGCTACCTGCCGGGCGCGCCTGCCGGAGCGTTTACTCCCACCGTGATCGACATGGGTGACATCTTCAGCCGCACCTGGGAGATATTCAAGGAGCAATGGGGGATGTGCCTTCTGGCGATGGTTGTCGTTTGGGTAATCAACGTGGTCTTCCAGATTGCGGTAGGGCTGTTCACCGGGATGATCGGGGCCGTCGCCAACGACCAGGTGATCATGGTCACCTTCTCCGTGCTGGGTAACCTGGCCTCGTCGCTGTTCTCGATCTGGATCGGGATCGGCCAGGCGCTGTTCTTCCTGAAGATCGCCCGCGGTCAAGACGCCGCACTGGGCGATATCTTCACCGGCGGACCGTTCTTCCTGAACATCCTGCTGGCGAGCATCCTGGTCGGGTTGATCTGCCTTGTCGGGTTGGTGGCCTTGATTGTTCCCGGCATCGTACTGTCGCTGATGTTCTCACAGTTCTACTACCTGATACTCGATCGGAACGTGGGAGTCCTCGATTCCCTGAGTCTCTCGAAGGAACTGACTAACGGCAATAAGATGACGCTGTTTGTAATCGGCGTTCTCGCGGTATTTCTCATGCTTGCCGCCTTGATACCGTGTGGCTTGGGTCTGCTGATTGCCGTGCCTTACTTCGCGCTGATGTACCCGGTCATCTACCTGGCCATGACCGGACAACCAACGCTGCGATGATCTTGTCGATAACCGGCGAGCCGCGGGGTTTATTCCCGCGCCAGTCGAGCGCCGGGATAAACCCGGCGGCTTGCTCTTGCACCCAGAAATGGATAATCCAAATCCCCTCCATATTGGGGTCGCCCGGTTCACGCCACACCGCTACAATATACTCAAGCTGTAAGCGGTCAGTGGAAAATGGGGACTGGCACTGGGGTGTTGAAAATTCGGTACAGATATCGGCCGGAGGTGCGGGAAAAACCGTAGCTGCGAGGTGTCTGTCCCCTTTTTCCACGGTGCTCGGTATTCGCCGTCCGAAAAAGGGGACAGGCACCGTCGGCAAATCGAAAACTCTCGTGAAAACCAGCCCGTGACGGAGCCAGTCCCCATTTTCGGACTCCCCTCCTTACAGTTTGAGAATACGGTGTTTTGGTGAATTGGTGGCCCAGCAATATAGACACATAAGCAAGATAGACGCATGAGCCAGATAGACATGATTTCGGCCGGCCCGGCCGTTGCCAAAGTGAAAGGGGCGTCAGCACCAACCGGTCTTACGGCCGAAACGCTGTTCGACAAGTGTACGGCGCTGGCCAGGAATTTGTGGTGGAGTTGGCACCCGGAGGTAATCAACCTCTTTCGCGATCTGGACCCGATCCGGTGGCGGCAGTTGGACCACAACCCAATCGCCCTGTTGTCGGAAT
>JAUWJC010000497.1 GCA_030607895.1 Pirellulales bacterium | reverse complement strand
GGAAAGTAACGGAAACCGCCCCGTTTTCCGGTCGCAGGCGACCGGGCTAACTGTCACCCGCATTTGAATCAGGCCACAACTGATAACTGACAACTGATAACTGACTACTAACCACTGCGTCACAAACACTGCGTCACAAACCCGCAATCTATGGCCGCGTCGAGTATAACGTCCGAACAAGCCGCTTGCGACTTCGCAATGGAGAATTCCCGGATACCCCGCAATTACCTGGCCGGCGGGTCGTGGAAGCTCAGGCCGAAGCCGACCAGCAGTACCGCGACGGCCCAGATCGCTTCGTAGCTTCGGTTATCGATGGCCCAGGACAGGCTGGCATAAACCATGAACAGGCTGGACAGGCAGAACAGGAGCGGGACAACCGGATACCAAATGACACGATAAGGCCGTGGAGTATCCGGCTCGCGCCGCCGCAAAACGAACAGAGAGACGCCCACCAAGAGGAAAAATATCCAGAAGACGGGCGTTGTGAAATTGACCAGGCTGCCGAAGCCCCCTTCGTACAACCCAAACCCGACGACCAACGCCAGAGTGATGGCGGCCTGGAATACCAGCGACCAGACGGGCGTACCCAACCGCTCGCTCCACCTGCCCAGCCAGGCGTAAAGGCGGTGATCGGTTCCCATGGCGTAGTAGATCCGCGCCCCGGTAAAGATCATTCCGTTGATTGCCCCCAGCGCCGAGATACAGATCAGCAGGCTAATCGCCCGACTTCCCCATTGGCCCAACGGCAGCTTGAGCACGTCGCTAGCCACGGCGCCGGAGTCGCACGTCCCCTGAAAACCAAGTGCATGAACGAAGGCCAGGTTTGCCAGGAGATAGATCAAGGTCACGGCGACGGTACCCAACACGAGCGCCCGGAGGATGTTTTTCTTGGGGTCGCGCACCTCCGCCCCGACGTAGGCCATTTCGTTCCAACCGCCGTAGGTGAAGAGGATGAGGATCATTGCCAGGCGGAAATCGGCGCCGGCGAGTCCTTTCAGAGGTTCTGCTGGCAGTGCGTCGGCAGGCACTGCGTCGGCAAGCGCTGCATGGGGAGAAGCGAAAAACAGCCCGGCGGCACATATAGCCCCCAACCCCAACACCTTGACCACGGTCAAAACGTTCTGGGTCCATTTGCCTTCGCGGACACCCAGGATGTTGATTCCACTGAGCACCAGAATCGAGCCGACCGCGTAGATCATCGGCGCCTGGGTGCCCTGGGGTATGGGCCAAAGCTGATTGGCATACCGGGCGAACACATAGGCGAAGGCCCCGATCGAACCGGGCCGGACGACCCAAAGCTGGGCCCAAGCGAACAGGAACCCCATCCGGCGGCCGAACGCCCGGGTGAGATAGACATAGTCGCCACCCGCCCGCGGATATGCCGTAGCCAACTCGGCATAGCAAACCGCGCCGATCAGCGACAACAGCCCCCCAAACACCCAAACTCCAATCAACCAACCCGGTCCCGGCACGCATCGTGCCACCGTTGGACTCGTCTCGTAGATGCCGGCACCGATAATGACCCCAACGATAATCGAGGTCGAATCGAACAATGTAAGCTGCCGTCGGGGTCCGGCCGGGCGGTTTGAAGCGTTCTTTCCACTCATGTCTCCCAGGATATTATGGCTCATTCGGAAAAAACTACAACATCGGACTTGCCGATCAGCTTTCCTGCGACCAAACGGCCAGGTGAGCATTGCCAAACCGGCCTGGTATGGGGTAATATACGGGATTACCCACGGTCGGAGGCTGGGGACGGTGGTTTGGCCAAACGTCGTCGGCCTGCCGATCCAGCCGGCCTGAATTCCCATTGCAAGTGGTATCAATACCGCCCGTAATGGGGGTCCTTATTGAGTGCGGTAACCAAGGTTCAGACTGACGCTAGAGCAATGTTCGAATCGCTACAAGACAGTCTCGGTTCAGCGATAAAAACCCTCCGGGGAAAAGGGAAGCTAACCGAAGCGAACATGCGCGACGGACTGCGCCTGGTGCAACAGGGCCTGCTGGAAGCCGACGTCAGCCTGGCGGTGGTCAAGGAGTTTATGGCCCGAGTGACCGAACAGGCCGTCGGCGAGCGGGTCCTCAAGCTGTTGGACCCCAGCCAGCAGGTAATCAAGATCGTCTACGACGAGTTGGTTAACCTGATGGGGCCGGTGGATCACTCGCTACACCTTACTCCAGAGGTAACGGTGCTGATGCTGTGCGGTCTTCAGGGGTCGGGCAAGACGACCACCTGCGGCAAGCTGGGCCGGCTGATTCGCCAGCGGGGCCGGAACCCACTGCTGGTGGCCGCCGACTTGCAGCGCCCGGCCGCCATCGAGCAGTTGAGCGTGATTGGCGGGCAGCTTGAGCTTCCGGTGTATACGGAAACCGGGGCCGACAACCCGGTTGCCGTTTGCCAAAACGCCGTTCGGCACGCCAAGCAGATCGGCGCCGACGTGGCCATCCTCGACACGGCCGGCCGGCTCCACATCGACGACGAGTTAATGGCGCAGCTTAGCCGCATCGACCGCCGCGTCGAGCCTGGCCAGATCTACCTGGTGGTCGACGCGATGACCGGCCAGGACGCCGTCAACAGCGCGAAGGCCTTTAACGAGGCCCTGGAACTCGACGGCGTGATTATGACCAAGCTCGACGGCGACGCCCGGGGCGGCGCCGCCTTGTCGGTCAAGGCCGTCACCGGCGTGCCCATCAAGTTCATCGGCACGGGCGAGCACCTCGATGCGTTGGAGGAATTTCATCCGGACCGCATGGCCGGGCGAATTCTGGGGATGGGCGACGTGCTCTCGCTGGTCGAGCAGGCCCGGCAAAAACTCGACCAGGAGGAAATGGCCAAGCAGGAAGCGCGGCTACGCAAGGGACAATTCACCCTGGACGATTTCCAAAAAATGCTCGGCCAAACCACCAAGCTCGGACCCATGAACAAGGTTATGAGCCTGATTCCCGGGGCGAGTGAATTGGCTAAAATGGCCGGCGATGCCGACATGGACAAGGACATGCGCCGCCTGGTGGGGATCATCGATTCGATGACGGCCGACGAAAAGCGCAACCCCTCTCGGGTAATCGACCAGAGCCGGCGGCGGCGAATCGCGGCCGGAGCCGGCGTCGAGCCGCACGAGGTCAACGAACTGGTTAAACAGTTCGACGGTATTGCCGACACCATGAAGCGGATGGCCGGCATGGGAATGCGCGATCGGATGCGGACCATGCAACAACTCTCAAGCGGCGGCGCTCTCGGCACGGATGGACGACTAACAAAGCAGAAAAAGGCAACCGGAAAACGGCTCTCTCCCAAAGAACGAGCCAAAGCTCGCAAGCTGCGGGAGAAGGAAACGCGACGACTCAAACGCGACAAGCAAAGAAACAGCGCGGTGAAATGATAAGTCGTTGTAAAAGAATAACTTGACCAAATCGGCAACTGGGTGGCACGTCCCTGAGCGCAGCGAAGGGCGTGTTTTTCCGGCCCCCACGCCCTTCGCTGCGCTCAGGG
>JAUWJC010000049.1 GCA_030607895.1 Pirellulales bacterium | reverse complement strand
GCCCGGTCGACCGCGCCGGCAGCGACCGCCAGCGCAACGAGCAGATACGCGATTCGATCACGCATGATGATAGAGTGGAACCTCGAAAGTCGAACGTCGCAAGTTGAGGGTTGAGGGGTGAGGGTGGAGGGGTGAGAGTTGGTGCGGGGACGTTGCGAAGCCGAAAGCGGTCCGTTCGCGCTGCCACTGACAACTGACAACTGACAACTGACAACTGACAACTATCAACTATCAACTGACAACTTGAGGCGTTACTAATGGCTCTTCGTCGTATCGGTCAAATCATGGTTGACCTGGGCTTCATCACCGACGAGCAGTTGGAGATGTTGCTGGAGGAGCAGCAGCAGCGCCCCGGCGAGTTACTCGGCCAGATTGCCGTCGGCATGGGCCTGATTACGGATGACAAGTTGGCCCAGGCGCTGGCCGAGCAGATGGGCATGCAGGTGATCAACCTGGCCGACGTGACGGTCACGCCGGAGGTGCTCAACTACGTGACCGAGCCGATGGCGCAGTTGTACCGGATCGTGCCGGTGAGTTTCAAAGACGACGTCTTGACGGTCGCAATGTGCGAGCCGCAGAAGTTGTCGATACTGGACGAGTTGCGGAGCTTCTTGGGTTACGACGTCCGCGCGGTGGTGGCCACGGAGCGAGATATCGACAAAGCGCTGGACCGCTATTACGCCGTGGGTGGCGAGAGCGTCGAGTCGTTGATTTCCAACCTCGAGGAGGACACCGACCTGGCGAAGGCAGCCAAGGCGATGGAGGGAGACGGCGCGCTGGACCTGACCAGCGTCGAGGCCTTGGCCGACAGCGCGCCGGTGCGGAAGCTATTGAACATGGTGCTGCTGTTGGCCATCAAGGATCATGCCAGCGACCTGCATTTCGAGCCGTTCGAGAGCGAGTTCAAGATTCGGATTCGGGCCGACGGCGTGTTGTACGAGATGGTTCCGCCACCCAGGCACCTGGCTTTCGCCATCACCACGCGGATCAAGGTGGTGGCCGATTTGGACATTGCCGAGAGGCGCATGCCGCAGGACGGGCGAATCCGCCTGACCGTGGGCGGACACCCGATCGATTTGCGCGTTAGCGTGCTGCCCACCATGTTCGGCGAGAGCGTGGTATTGCGAATCCTGGACCGGTCGGTGGTGATGCTCGATCTGAACGTGATGGGAATGGACGCGCCCCTCCTGGCCGCCTTCCGCGAGGTGATTCGCAAGCCCAACGGGATCGTTCTGGTGACGGGCCCCACCGGTTCCGGCAAGACGACCACCCTTTACGGGGCGCTTAACGAGTTGAACGAGATCACCGACAAGATCATTACCACCGAAGACCCGGTGGAGTACGACATCGACGGCATTATTCAGATTCCCATCGACGCGGCCATTGGCAACACCTTCGCGCAGTGTTTGCGTTCCATTCTGCGGCAGGATCCCGACAAGATCCTGGTGGGTGAGATTCGAGACTTGGAGACGGCCGAGATTGCGGTGCAGGCGTCGCTGACCGGCCACATGGTGTTCAGCACGCTTCACACCAACGACGCCCCGAACACGGTTACGCGGCTTCGCGACATGGGCGTGCCGCCGTTTCTGCTTACCGCCACGCTGGAGGCCGTGTTGGCGCAGCGGCTGGTGCGTAAGATTTGCCCCGCCTGCCGCGAGCAGACCATGCCCAGCACCGAGACACTGGCCGAACTGGACCTCACGCCGGACGACGTGATGGGTAAGAAGTTCTATCGCGGCCGCGGTTGTGCGTCCTGCAACAACACGGGTTTCAAGGGGCGCATCGGACTATTCGAGTTGATGATGATTACCGACTCCCTGCGCGACCTGGTCAACCGTGGGGCTTCCACCCAGCAGTTGCGCGACAACGCACTGCAAGGCGGCATGGCGCCCTTGCGCGACTCGGGGCTGGAGAAAGTCTATGCCGGAGTTACTTGCATCGAGGAAGTGATTCGGGAAACCGTTCATGAAGAATAGTTGAAGGTTGAGGGTTGATAGTTGAGAGTTGAGAGTTGAAATCAGAAATCAGAAATCCCAAATCAGAAATCCAAAGCCATGCCAACGTATCAATTCGAGGCGATGGACACGACGGGCAACGAGATCAAGGACGTGATCGAAGCGCCCACCGAAGAGGAAGCGCAAGCGACCATTCGGCAGATGGGGTACTTCGTCACGAAGATCACCGTCAAGAAGGTCCGAAAAACACCCGCCGAAAAAAAATCAACCAAAAAGAAGGGGAAAACCTTCGCGCTTGGCGGTGTGAACATAAAAGCCTTGACAACCTTCACCCGCCAGTTGTCCATTCTGCAAGACGCCGGCTTGCCGATCCTCAGAAGCCTGAAAATACTCGAACACCAATCCAAGCCGGGCGCGCTGAAAAACAGCCTGATCGACGTCTGCGACGAGATCGAGGGCGGGGCCACGCTCTCCGAGGCCATGGCCAAATCGCCAAAGGCCTTCGACCGGCTCTACGTCAACATGATCAAGGCCGGCGAGGCGGGCGGGGCGCTCGAGGTGATCCTGCAGCGGTTGGCCGAATTCCAGGAACGGGCCGAAGCACTCAGACGAAAGATTAAAGGCGCCATGGTCTACCCAATTACCGTGGTCACTTTCGCCGTGGGTATCCTGGTGTTCATCATGTTGAAAATCGTGCCCGCCTTCCAAAAAATCTTCGACGACTTCGAGACCGAACTGCCGGCAATGACCCAACTGCTCGTCTTCATGGCCGATACGATAAGGGACTACTGGTATCTGCTGCCGGGCGTTCCGATCGCCATTTGGCTGTTTGTCAAGCTAGTTCGCAAGTTCACGCCCGGCCGCAACGGCTGGGACCTGTTCATCCTGAAGATTCCCATCTTCGGCCAACTGGTGGAAAAGAACATCGTCGCCCGAACCATGCGGACCCTCGGCACGCTGGTCGCCAGCGGCGTGCCGATCCTCGAAGCCCTGCACATCACACGCGAAACGTCCGGAAACGCCGTCTTCGAGAGGCTCTATCAGAAGGTCTACGAGTCGATCCGCGAAGGCGAGTCGATTGCCCAGCCGATGCGTGATAACTCCAAGCCGGGATTCCATCCCGTCACGCTCTTCTTTTGGTTTATGTTTATCGCCGGCCCGATCGGCGTGCTGCTGTACCTCACCCGGATGAACGACCGTATCCTCGACGACATGGTGGTCAACATGGTCGACGTGGGCTAGGAGACGGGCGAACTGGACACGATGCTCTACAAAGTGGCCGACACCTACGACGACGAGGTGGCCGTCCTGACCGAAAGCCTGATGAGCCTCATGGAACCGCTGCTAATCATCACCCTCGGCGTCATGGTCGGATTTATCGTCATCGCACTGTTCATGCCGCTCATCAGCCTGATTCAGAAACTGACTTGAGAAGGTTGAAGGTTGAAGGTTGAAGGTTGAAGGTTGAAGGTTGAAATCAGAAATCCCAAATCCCAAATCCCAAATCCCAAATCCCAAAGGGTGGTCAGATGAAACCAAATCCCAAATCAGAAATCCCAAATCAGAAATCTCTCGGCTTTACGCTGGTCGAATTGATGGTGGTTATCGTCATCATCGGCATCCTGGTGGGGCTAACCCTCGTGGCAGTCATCCCCGCACGAAACAAAGCCCGAAACGCCGTCGTCTCGCTGGAAATTAACCAGCTAGACATAGCTCTAAAGACATACAAACTAAAGTTCGCCGAATATCCGCCAGACTTCGCGGATATCGGCACCACGGCGGGCCAGAACCGTGTGATGCGCCACCTGCGAAAGGCGTTTCCGCGGTACACTCCCGGGGTCTTTGCTGGCACCAATGGTGGGACTTGGGTAGAACTTGAGCATGATGTGTCGAATTGCTGCGATGGTCTTGACATCAACGACCAAACGCCAGCCACGGCACTCGCATTCTGGCTCGGAGGTCCCCCGACGACCACCGGTTCCACAAAGCTCAGAGGCTTCAGCGCGAATCCGTCCAACCCGTTCGACAACACCACCGATAGTTCTCTACCCACGATGTTCGAGTTCGACGACACGCGATTGTCCGTCGAAGATGCAAGTGGTGCCCTCAAGTGGCCCGAATATTACCCGCAAGTGAGCGCCGGCAGCGATACGGCTCCCTATGTCTACTTCAGGGCATGGGGAAAGGAGTACGGGGTTAAGATCAGCGATACGGAATTCGTTCCCCTCTCTTATACATACGCCACCGACAATATCTGCGTTCCATATCTCATTTCATCAGATGGTCTACCAACTCTTCCAGGTACTGTCCGACGGTGGAATAACCTGAAAACCTTCCAGATCATCTCGGCCGGGCTTGACGGACAGTTCGGGGACAGTGCCGCCGAAACATTCCGGTTCTCCAAGTCGGGAACGGGCTTTTCTCCCAACGGCGGCGACTTCGACAACCTAACCAACTTCACTCACGGCAAGTTGGAGGATGAAATGGAATGAACGGGCAGAAAACATCTCACGCAAAGACGCCAAGCCGCAAAGGAATACGGTCGGCAGAACCGCGCTTTCCTTCCCTGCGCGTCTTTGCACCTTTGCGTCTTTGCGTGAGACCCCCTTCCCCAGGAGCCGCCCCATCATGAATACCCCAAATCCAAAATCCGCCTTCACTCTGGTCGAACTGCTCGTGGCCATCACCATTATCGGCATCCTGGCCGCGGTCGTGCTGGGCGCGTTGCAGGCCGCCCGCCAAATGGCCCGGGAAACAAAAACCAAGGCAACCATCGCCAAACTGCACTCCATCGTCATCCAACGATACGAATCGTACCGCACAAGACGCGTGCCACTGAATCGGACGCAAATTCAGGACATTATCGATGCCAACGGCTGGTCTGGCACATATCTACAAAATGTTGCCCGGGTCCGGCTCAACGCGCTGCGCGACCTGATGCGGATGGAAATGCCCGACCGCTGGAGCGACGTAACGGGCCCGCTCGTCTCGGGCCTCACTAGTCCGGCGTTATCGTTACGATACCTCAACGCCTACAACGCCTCGCCGGCGACCCCGGCGGACAAAAGTCTTTGGGGAGCGGCCGAATGCTTGTACCTGATCGTAATGAGCACACCGGGCGCGGCCGATCAATTCAACGAGAGCGAGATCGGCGACATCGACGGCGACGGATTGCGCGAGTTCCACGACGGCTGGGGCCGCCCAATCCGGTTCATCCGCTGGCCCGCCGGGTTCGTGCCGTGGACGGCTCTGGCTACTTTAGACCCAAATGGCCCCGCTGGTCGGGTCGGCGGTCCGTTCTTGGCTTGGTCGTCTCCGTCCGAAATACAGTCCGGCAATCCCGCCACCGATCCCGATCCTTTCGATCCACGGCGCGTGAACGCGAAATATGCCTTGTATCCGTTAATTTACTCCGCTGGCCGGGATCACATCTTCGATATCAACATCGGCCGGGAAGATGATGGTGCCTACGCCTATCGTCTCACTAGATCCGACGACGTTCCTCCCCCCGTTCCCACGGCACTTGCAGGCGAACTTGATCCGTACCGGCCCGACCTGAATCGCGGTTCAGACAATGATAGCAAAACTTATCGGTACGTCGGGCAGCCGTTGGACGGCATGGCACCCACTGGTGAGCCAGCGAACGACGCGCTTGACCACTACGACAACATCCACAACCACCGGATCGAGGCGAGGTAGCAATGGTGGACGTATATTGCGAAGACCGGATGTTGGCCGTGTTTAGCCGGCGGGCTTGCCCAGCGCGGCCGCCGGCAGCACGGAATATCTACCACAGAGGTCACGGAGGTACACAGAGGAAAGTGCCAAAAAACAAGCATTTCGACAACGTACCGCAATTGTCGTCGAACAGACCTCTCAATCGAACCTCTGTGTACCTCCGTGACCTCTGTGGTAGATTCCTTTTGACAAAAGGTTTGTATTCCCCCCGCGGCGCGCAAACCCGTTCCTGCACCTCACTCTCCCAGAGGGAGGGGGGACACGGTCGGGGCGTTACGTTGGTCGAGCTTCTGGTGGTAATCTCCATCATTATGATCCTCACGGTGGTCATACTTCCCACCATGCAGCCGGCGGCCGAGAGCCGGCGGCTTCGCGAGGCGGCCCGGGCGGTAAACGTCTATCTGGGCGCCGCGCGGAATCGGGCAATCGAAACCGGCCGGCCATGCGGTGTAATCTTCCAGCGAATGACCGGCGAACCCCGCTTCTCAACCATCCTCTACAAGGCCGAAGTGCCGCCTGCGTATGCGGGGGATCTCGTGGAGTCGACAATAAGCATTACCCCGACCGCTGGAGGTTGGGAGACTGTTGCGTTTCCACAAAACGATTGTTGGAGCGGGTTGGTGCAAGCGGGAGCCGTTCTCCAACTAAACTACCAAGGCCACCGCTGGACGATTGAGAAGATCGACGATACGGACAACAGTAAGTGGGAGTTCTCCAGTTTGACTACTTCGGATCCTCCGTTCGTTCCGTTGCCGGGAGTGCCGTTTCAGATTTTCCGCACGCCGATCAAGTCGGCGGCCAACCCGCTGCAATTGCCGGCCGGCGTGGTCGTGGACCTGTCGGCCTCCGGGACTGACAACACGGTGATGGGTACGTCGGGTGTCAATCCGATAATCATGTTTTCGCCCAACGGGTCGATCGGCCGCTGTCATGGATCGGGTGATCCCCAAGTCTTCACCGAACCAATTTTTTTCCTCATTGGCCAGCGGGAGCGGCCGGAGGTACCCTCCGTTACGCCGCCGCCGGAGGACGAGTTGCCAAACTGGATCGTACCGACCAACCTGTGGATTGCGCTAAGTCCGCAAACCGGCCTGGTCGTCACCACGGAGAACTACTACGTCGATCCGGCCGGCGTTGGTGACTGGAGCAACCCGGGGACGTCGCTCGACGACGCCAGAGACTACGCTCGGCAGTCGCAAAGCATGGGAGGACGCTGAACAATCGCCACGAGACATTGACAGGATTAACAAGATTTACAAGATGAATTCTCGAAATGGGGTTTTATCTTGTCAATCTTGTTAATCCTGTCCAAAACTTTGCCAAACAAACAAGCGTCCATGGATTTGTACTACGAGGAGCACGAAACGGGCCAGGGCAAGAAACGTTTCGTAGTGTAAGGAAACAGAAAATGACAACGCCAATAGAGTTTCTGTTGCGGAAAGTCTCCCCTCTCCCAAAGGGCGAGGGGACCAGAGCCAACGCCCGCCGGGGTGTCTTGCTCCTGGTGATTCTGGCCATGCTGGCCATGTTCGGGCTGCTCGGCATCGCCTTCGTGGTGCTCACCTCGCAAGCCCGACGCGGCGCCGAGGCCCTGCGCCGCGTCGACCAATACGCCGACCCGGCCCCCGAACTGCTCAACCAGGCCTTCATGCAAATCGCCCGCGGCACAAACAACACCAACTCCGTCCTCGGCCCGCATAGCTTGCTGGAGGATATTTATGGAAGGGACACTCCTACAAGTTCTACGAATCCCGGCATCATGGCTGCCGGTACAGATGCCCAGCCGATTTGCAACGGTCAACTTATCGAATTTACCGTTAGCATTGCGAATCCCAGTAATCGTCTTGGTTGTGTGCTGACCATGCTAGATGGTCCGGCCGCGGGTCGAAGTACGCGAATAGTGGGCTACGATTCTATCAACAACAGATTCCAAATTGTCGCATTCGACGATATCAGCACGTCTTCGTTGCTCACTTATCTGAACTCCGATCCGCCCAACAGCACATGCAGTTACCATATCAACGGCACGCCGTTTAGCGGCACGGGGTTCAACGGTGGCACGGGTATCGATGCCCTGAAGCCGAACGATCTCGCGGGCAAGACCGGCGCCAACGAAGACTACGACGCGGTAGATTTTCAGAACATGCTGCTGGCGATGATTGTACCAGGAGAGGATCTCGACGGTGACGGACATTTAGACGTGGATGAGGACGCCAATGGCAACGGGATTTTGGACCCCGGAGAGGATACCGACGGCGACGGACACTTGGACGTAAACGAGGACCGCAACGGCAACGGAGTGCTGGACCCCGACCGTGTCCCCATCCCCTCGCTGCACCGCCCGGCGCTGGTGAACTATCACGGCGGCGCACTACCGAAGCGACAGTACATCTTGCGGCCTTTGGCGGAAGACCATTTTGAGGACACAGACGACGACGGCGTCTACGATACGGGAGAACCGGGTTTCACCGGCAGCAATCCGAATTTCGTGCCGGGTTGGGACGGCGTTACAGGGGGTGGGGGTGCTTGGGACGTAGACAACGACGGGGACGGTGTGGCGGACAGCATTTGGGTGGACTTGGGGATGCCGGCCCGCTCGACGCCCGACGGCCTGCGCTACAAGCCCCTATTCGCCATCCTCTGCACCGACCTCGACGGCCGCCTGAACCTGAACGCCCACGGCTGTGTTGCACAGACGGACGACACCGACTCGGACGCCGATGGGACAGCAGACTACTACGGCAAGGTCAACGTTGGTGGCGGTTTTGTATTGGGCGGTCAGCCCGATCCACTGCCCACGCTGCCCCGTGGCCAGGGCTACGGGCCGGCCGAGATCAACCTGCTGCCATTGGTTGGGAACCTGGCCGATTATCAGGCCCTTCTTGATTCGCGTTACGTCGTTCAGTCCGAGCCTGGCGCGACGGGCAACGACCCGTTGAGTCACAACAAGCTCTTTGATTACCCGAACGATTACTCCGTTTTCACCAATCTGACATCCTACGGCACGCCACCCGACCTAAAAGGCTCGCTGGCCATCGGGCTGGACCTTCGGGGCCAGCCGCTTTACCCGATCCTAACCGGCTGGGCGAATGCGGCCGACGACGACCCATACGAGTTGAACCTTTCACGCAACAACCCCACGTCGGCCGACGCCCCGTTCACACCCGCCGAACTAGAACGGCTGCTGCGCGGGTCCGACATTGACGGCCAAACGCTGCCGGACCGATTGGCCACACTAACCTCGTTGCTGGCCAGTCGCCGACACGAGATAACAACCGAAAGCTGGGACCTGCCCTGCCCGAACCTCGCCGACCCGAGTGTGACTCACATCAGCGATCTGCTGGCAAACAAGAACGTTCCACAGAGCGCCTGGCCCGATCTGCTGCCGCCGGAAATGCTCTCCGGCCTGCGAATGGACATCAACCGCCCGTTTGGCAACGGCCGGGACGACGACGGCACCAACGTGGTGGATGAGCCGGGGGAACGACTCGTGCTTGCCAGCCTGGATCCGAAACAGATTGAGTGGTTAAATCCGGCGGGCGCGGCCAATCCAGTGCCCTTCGATCACGACAACGACGGAGTGCCCGTGGATACCAATGGCAACGGTACGATCGATCCGGTGGAGGATATAGTAGAACACGATCCGACGTTGGGTGACCCTCGTTTCGATCCGTACGGCACTTACCGCCAACTCCACGCCCGGCACTTGTACGTGCTGATGATGTTGCTGATGGACAAGGATTACATGCATCCTGAATGGGTCGACGCGAACGGTAAGGCGCGGGCGATTGCCCAATGGGCGGTCAACGTAGTCGACTTCCGCGACCGCGACTCGATAATGACGCGATTTGACTACGATCCCGATCCGTTCGATGCCAGCGGTTGGAACCCACCTGGCGATGCTGCACATAGAGTTTGGGGTTGCGAGCGGCCCGAGTTGCTGATCACCGAGACACTGGCATTCCACGACCGGCGGACGAAGGACCTGGAAACCCCCAACGGTCTCACGACGGATCCCGCGCCCGGTGAAACTGACGCGACCAACGACTTCGACCAGCCGTGGAAGCCGCAGGGCTCGCTGTTTGTCGAGCTTTACAATCCATGGACGGCGTTGGAACCACGAGCAGGCGAGTTGTACGAGACAACTTATGGCGGCGTAGACCTGACCAAAGCAGATGGTAGTTCACCCTGCTGGCGGCTGATCGTCGTTGACGGGGGCGATTGCGGCAAAGACCCGGACGATCCCGATCCGACGCAATGGCCTACGTTTGAGCGTTCCGTGTACTTTGTCGACTCGACGGTAACACTGCCTACTGACGACAGCAGCAACGTCAAGTTTCAACCGGAAGACGCCCAGGTATCGAAGATCGCACCTATCCTTCCTGGTCGCTACATGGTCATCGGCCCGGGCAAGCCGGGAGATACCGACACGAGCACTACGTACATCGGCTTCGAGACCCCCGACAAAAACCCAGGTGCCCCAGGTTCGAGCCGGAGAATCGAACTGAAACCAGACAATAACCCTGCCACTACCGGACAAGTTGCAGTTAAATCTGATGGGACCAACGACGACTTATCCGGCGTCACAATCCAAAACGCCGTGGCCGTGGTCGTCAACAGTCCACGGAGATTGAGCATTTCGGAGCCGGACGGAGGATACACCGACGTCGATGCAAGTAGTGCACCGTACGATCCGGTCACCGGCTATACGGCACCTCATGATGAACCACTCGACACCGGCAAACCGCTGGAAGACGCGATAAAAACCAGCGGCAGAACCGACGACGTAAAAGTGGTTCACCTACAAAGGCTGGCCAACCCGCTTTTGCCATACGATGCGGATGTAAATCCATACAGAACGATTGACTCAATGTCGATCGATTTGACAAGTTTCAACGGGCTAACAAATGGTCCAGACCTCGAAGACTCGGGGAGTGAAGTAAATTTGCTTACCCGCGAGCGTGGAGAACATAACGATACAGCGGGAAATGCCAACAACCTCTGGGCACACGAACCGTACGGCAACTCGCCGAGCGCAAATACGAACAATGTTCCTGCCACTGTGACAAATCACTACTTTAACGAGTCTTTGCACCACACGCTCGGCTACTTGAACGACCACTTTGGGCTTCCCAGAAACACTACGGGTTATGTTGGCGATCCGCCAGATGCAACAGGTCCCTTCCCTTGGCTGACGTGGAACAATCGGCCGTTTGTGAGCCAGTTGGAGTTGACGCTGGTGCCGGCCGTGCGGTCGTCGAAGTTGTTGCAGACGTATGGCATGACTCCGGCAATCTCCGAGCCTTATGCGCCTTCCGTCCCGGCAAATGTGCCCTTCCCGCATCTACTGAACTTTTTCCAGTCGGATGCTGACGCCGGCGACTCGCCGCAGTTTCACCGGGTGCTGGAGTATTTGCGGGTGCCGTCGCGGTTTGTGGGGACGGAGTTGCAGGGTAATCCGAGCGTGTTCGTCGGCGGGACCAATCACGTTTTCCACCCGCCGTTTAATTTGATTTCGCGGTACCGCGACCCGGGGCGGGTGAATATCAATACGGTGTTCAGCCACAATGTATGGCTCGGACTGATGAACTACTTCCCGGGCATGAGTAATGGTGATCCGGCTAGCGATACTACGTGGCAGCGCTTTGTGTCGAGTCGGCGGGGTTACGCTGGTGCGGACATGTGGTCGCTAGATGCCCCTATTCCTCCTACCCCTCCCCTTCCCACCCGGTTCGCCAACCCGTTCCGGTCGTCGGTTGGGGCATCGTTGGTGCCACTCTCAGACCTGGAGAGGCGGGGTGTCAACGTTACGCTACTCCGCGCCCAGGGCATAGATCCGGACACCGCCACCACGCCGCTGTTCGCGAATACCTCGGCGAATCCCTACAACAACGCCAGCCGCAATCCCTACTTCCGCTACGAGGGTCTTCAGCGGCTGGGGAACCTGGTTACGACGCGGTCGAACGTTTATGCCATCTGGATTACGGTGGGATATTTCGAGGTTGAGGCGTGCGGAGTCGACGCCGCTCATCCCGATGGCTACGCCTTGGGTCGCGAGTTGGGAACCGACACGGGCGAGATCGAGCGGCATCGGGCGTTTTATATCTTCGACCGGTCGATTCCCGTCGGGTTCGAGCGGGGCAAAGATCACAACGTGGAGAAGGCCGTGCTCTTGAAGCGATTCATCGAGTAGGAGGGAAGGGAGGAAGGGAGACGCTCACGCAAAGACGCAAAGGGGCAAAGACGCAAAGAAGGAAGAGAAAAGAAAAAAAAGAAAGAAGGAAAAGGAAAGAGGAAAGAAGGGAAGGAAGGATTGGATTACACCTTTGTATCTTGGCGTCTTTGCCCCTTGGCGTCTTTGCGTGATCCTTTTCTTTCTTTCTTCAAACGCTGAACTTGATCAGCAGGATGTCGTCGTCGCCCACCACGTAGTCCTTGGGCTCCTGGCGGACGAGGTGTTTAGCTCTCATTTCGCGCTCGGTGCCGGTGCGGATCAGGTCGGCCGTGGTCATTACTTCCGCGCGGATGAATCCCCGGGCGAGGTCGGTGTGAATGCCGGCGGCTGCCTCGACGGCGGTTCCCCCTTTGCACAGCATCCAGCTTCGGACTTCCTTCTCGCTGGTAGTGAAGAAGAGTTTCCGGCCCGAGGCGTCGAGAATCGTGCGGATCAACTGGTCCCGATCGGTGCCGCCGACGCCCATCTCCTCTTCGAATTCAGTCCGATCCTCCGTGCTCATCCGCGACAGTTCCAGTTCCAAGCCGGCGGGCACGGCCGTTAGGGTAACCGCCTGGGGCGCGGCGCTTGCGAACCGGCCGGGGTCCTCTTCGTCGTCGGCCGTATTGACGATTACCATGCGGGGTTTTTCGCTCAGCAGGCGGAACGAGCGGGTAACCCTGAGTTGCTCGTCGGTCATGTCGGCCTGGCCGAGCGGCTTGCCGCCTTCCATGGCGGCCAGAACCAACTTGAGGGTTTCCTCTTCGTGAACGAGTTGCTCGTGTTCCGGTCGGGGCAACGGCTTGACCAACGCCTGCTCTACCCGCTCGATTCGGCCGGAAATGATCTCCATGTCGGCCAGCATCAGGTCTTCGGCAAACGAGCCGATATCGGCTGCCGGGTCGGAACCGTCGAAGGCGGCCGACACGAGCACCAGGCAGCCGGCCTCGCGCAAGAGTGCCAGCCGGGCGGCGTTGCCCTCGTGCGTGCGGCTCAGGCCGGGTGTGTCGACAAGCTCCAGGGCCGCAACCGTGACCTTTTTCGGATTGTAGATCTTGCGAAGTGCTTCGAGGCGCGGTTCGGGAATCGGCGCCATGGCCGATTGGACCGTGTGCGAGAGGGCCGGGTCGGGCGTCACGCCGGTCAACCACTCGAAAAGCGTGCTCTTGCCCGACGACTGGTATCCTACTAAGCCGATTTTCATGGTCGTACTGTTGTTAGTGGATAGTGGATAGTGGATAGTGGATAGTGGATAGTGGATAGTGGATAGTGGATAGTGGAT
>JAUWJC010000362.1 GCA_030607895.1 Pirellulales bacterium | reverse complement strand
CGGCACTTAGCCCGCCGTGAATACACGGCGGGGAGGACCGCGGCGCCGGCCGTTGCCGGGATGCCCCAGCTGTGTTAACCGGTGGCTGAATAGGTTGTTTCGAGGAGATACAATGTTACTTACAGGCCAAGGCGATCCGGCTTTGTTGAAGGCAATGGGAGTGGACGGTGTTGTGTTGGGCTGCGCGCCGGGAGTGTATGGCGACGAGTTGGGCACCGTAGTCACGCCCGAAAACGTCAGTGTATTTGCCGAGGAGGCCAAGAAAGCCCGTGACTGCGGCCTGGTCTGCGAGTGCATCTACCCGGACTGGAACCTCATCGAGAAGACAATCGACGACCCCGGCTACATGGATACGGTCATGGCGCTGTTCGACAAGTTGTCGAAACACGGCTTGCGCGATCTTTTCGTTAGTTGCGGATTAAGAAAGCTCGACACGCTCTCCCGGACGGAAAGAAAGACCTACGAAAAGCGATTTGTCGAGCATCTCGGCCGCATGTACGAACATGCCGAACCGCTCGGCCTGCACATCTGCCTCCACAGTTCGCTGATGCCGTGGGTCTACCTGCGAGACGTGGAGGCCTGGGACCGCTGGCTGAGCAGGTTCCCCATGGAAGCCAACAGCATCGTATTGTGCCTGGGCTGTACCGAATCGGCCGGCCTGGACGCGCCGGAATTGATAGAACGATGGCACGCGCGAATTCGGGCAGTGCATGTGCGCAACGTGGTGGGCCGATTCAAGGATCGCTCGCACAAGGACGTTCGCATAGACTGCGGAACGCTCAGCCTGCCTCCCGTCTTCGAAAAGCTCTATCGGGTCGGCTTCCAGGGATCGATCATCCCGGAACACTTCCCCGAACTGCCTTGCACCGACGGCTTGCTAGTCAGCCAGGCCTTTGCCCTGGGACATTGCCGGGCGCTGATTCAGCGAATTGAAACCGCCCAATTGAACCATAAAGCCGCGACCGGGGGTCGCGGTTCTTAGAGTTGTTCGGTCGCCGCGCCGTGATCCGCGACCACCGGTCGCGGCTTTATGAAGGAAAAACGTCACAATGACTTCAAGGTTCAAGCTGAGGTACGCCGCCCGTTTCGGGAAGTTCACCAACCTGGCCGGCGACGACCCGATCGACCAACTCAAGTTCATGGCCGACCAGGGCTTCGCTGCCTTGGAAGACAGCCACATGAAGCCCAGGCCCGTCGAGTTGCAAGAGAGAATCGCCAAGGAGTTGGCCCGGCTGGGGATGGAGATGGGTACGTTCATCGCCACCGCCGACTTCGAGAAACCGACGTTTGCCTCCGGCAACACGGATTTTCGGGAAGAGGTGCTCGCCGAGATGCGCGACGCGGTGGAAGTGGCCAGGCGGCTCCGCGCCAAGTGGTTCACGGTCGTGCCCGGCACACTGGACCCCACGCTGCCAATGGACTACCAGACGGCCAACGTAATCGATACCCTGAGGTACTGCCGCGACATCTGCGAGCCTGCGGGGATGGTCATGATCGTGGAGCCCCTGAATCACTGGGTCGATCACCCCGGGATGTTCCTGACCAGGATCCCGCAGGCCTACCTGATTTGCCGTGCGGTGGGCAGCCCGGCCTGTAAGATCCTCTATGATCTGTACCACCAGCAAATCACCGAGGGCAACCTGATCGGCAACCTGGACACCGCATGGGAGGAAATCGCCTATATCCAAGTCGGCGATCACCCGGGCCGCAACGAGCCCACTACCGGAGAAATCAACTACAAAAACATCTTCAAGCACCTCTACAACAATGGCTACCAGGGCCTGATCGGCATGGAGCACGGCAACTCCCGGCCAGGCCCCGAAGGTGAACAAGCCGTGATCGACGCCTACGTCGAAGTCGACAGTTTCGATCTGTAGGCGTGCAGTCAAAGAACTCGAACGACACACAATCGCTTTGACAATTTAGTTTTGATCGCATCACCGCGCTGTAGGGGCCCAGCGACTTTCGGTGGCTCTTTAGTGTAGGCTCCGCACCCCCCGTCAAGGCGGTCATACTTCACGCGGAACGGCACGACTGCCACCCAAATAGCGTAAGCCATATGCGCCGGTCGCGTCAACCGTTCGTGCCCGTGCCCGCAAGGTTCTGTTGGTGGCAAGCTGCTATAATGGGCGGCTTTTGGACCACTCCTGAGCGACACCATATGCGACGAACTTTGCGAACAAGATGATGACACCGTCAGGACGTGGCTTCGGCGGGCCAATGACGACTCGCTGCTTCGGACAAGAATGCCGGTGAATCGGTTCCCGGACTTCGTTCGCTACGCCGCTGGAGCGGATCAAGCTTGTTCTGCCCGGCACTGGGTGCGGAACGTGAGTATTCAGAGTTGGATCACGCTCTTGCCGGTATTGTCGGCCATGAAGGGACCGGCGTTTAGGAGCACGCGGACGTGGAACTCACCATTAAGGTCGGGAGGCACTTGCCACAAGTGCCGGCAGGTGAAACCTCAGCCATACTCGAATTTTCCTCGATGGACGACTTTGCCTTCCGGTGTGCTGACCTCGAACAGCGGTTCAGGGGGCCGCCGGCCGTTGACGTACAAGCTGCTACACCGCTCACCGGCCACGCCAACTATGCGGAGCGAGAGATAGACCTTGTTGGCGGCGGTCTTGCGACCCGACACGACCGCTTTGAACGGCGAGCCGAACGGAAGCTTGCCGGTGGCTCCCTTCGTCACCGCCACCGGTTCATAGTCGTCGCCGAACGTGGCCGTCACGGCCGTACGGCCACGGCCGGCAAGGCCGCTTATGTCGATCGTGTAGCCGGCCACCTTCCAACTGCCTGCCGGAAGCGCCACTCTTACGCCCTTCGAGCCGCCGATCATCAGCACGCCGCAGTCGTCACTGTAGACGATTGCCCTATAGGTGGGACTTGGATTGGTCACGTGGCCCACCGCCAATTGCGTCGGCTCGAGCTTCAGTCTATCTCCGGCCGGAGAGACCATCATCTGGTAATAGTGCTTTCCGATACACAATGTCTTACTCACGTAATGACGATCCCGGCCCATCGTGGCATCGCCGCAAAGCGAGTTCTTGGGGTTTGGGTTGATCAGCAGAAGATCGCCCTCGGATCGGCCGATACTTCTGCCCGAGCGCCGCAAGGTCACTCGGTCGTCAAAGCGGCCATTGCTGTTGCGGTCGATCAGCACGAGGCGGGTTCGTTTTCGGCCCGTGCTGATGAAGCCTTCGCGAACAGTCAGAGAATAGAGAGAGACCGAAAAAGGAGCCTGCGCGTTCAACCTGTCGAACCGGGCGGCCATGAAGAACGCGTAATCGATCTTCTTGCCGTCCATATCGATCTTCATATCCACCCGCGGAAACTGGGATAACGCCCCGGTGGGCATGCCGTTCGCGGAAGTGGCCTCAAGGGGCTTGTCGTCGGTCAGGTCACCGTTGCCATTAAGGTCGAAATAGAGCTGATTGTACGTGAGGGGTTGATTCCCCACCGCGTCAAGCGCAAAGGCGTATTGCTGCGACCCGAGCGTTGCCACGGCGCGAAAGGGGGTGGGGATACTGTACTTTGGCTCCTTCTGGACTATGGCTGCAAACTCGTCATTCTGCGACCCTGTGCCATCGCGACGCATGTAGAATAGCTGAGGACAGGTCACCAGGATCAGGTAATCCATTGCCGAACAGCGGCGACGGCGCTTGCCGGGCTGGGAAGGCTGGGGAGGACTGAGTTGAACCAGCTTCATCGCCACCGCTTCCGTGCCGAGTTTCTCGACCGGTTCGGGCACGTCCTCTGCGGGTTGGTCGTTCTCGGCCAACTCCTTGAGCCGATTCCGGATCCAATCTCCATCGTCACGGTTCAGCAGGCTGATCCGGACAGAGACCATTTCCCCATTGGTCTTGCGCAACCTGGCCTTTCCATCCTTCGACCCCAGGAGTTCTGCCAGGATCGAGAACTTGCCGCTCTTGCTGGTCCATTTCCGCTGGCCAGCGACGTACTCCCGGTCCGACTCGCACAGCTTCCCAAGCGGCACCCGAACCACGTCGCCGTCCGTCTTTTTCAGCTTGACCTTTCCATCGCCAAAGTCGACCAGTTCGGCCTCGATCGTGAATTTGCCGGTTCGGCTGGACCACGTGCGGGCGACGGCGGCGGACGGCGTCCACGGCACGCCCATCAAGACCGCCATGGCTGCAACTGCGATACCCCGGTTCATTTTTTTGCTCCCCGAGAGGGCGTTTCGGGATTGCTATCCTGTGAACTCGGCTATCAGCTTTCAACTCTTGCTTGGCCATGGACACCATGACCCGGCTTCAATGCACTCACGTAGGGCACATCGCGGGCGGCGTGCCGAAGTAGGTTCGCCTCACTTGCCCGCTGGCAAGTCGTGTCAAGCCCCCGAACGTTACCTCGCGAACGAGCACCAGTTCGGGCTCTTCCCGGCTGACCAGTTCTCGCTCGATAACCGTCTGGGACATCGGCCCCGACGGACTGAAGTGCAACGGCGGACCCTCCAGTGACCCGGCCGCTTCCGATTGCCCGGCCACTTCCGATTGCCCAGGCAGTGCCGATTGGGCAAGAGGAGACTGCTCCTCGACCGGCTCGAAGGGCGAGCGCTCTTCCGGCGTCTCCGGCGGCGACTGTCCGTCGGGCTGCTCCTCGACCGACTCGAAGGGCGAGCGCTCTTCCGGCTCTGCGGTGGCTTCCAGCGGCGACGGCCCGCCGCCCGGGAAAACCTGATCGGCAGCAAAGGCGGCGGCAAACGGCGAGGTAATCGGTTCCTGCCAAATTGTCCTGGCGCAGCTGTACAACAGCATATGGACGTTCGCCATTCTTTGGATCGATTAAGCCAACAGGTCTCAT
>JAUWJC010000040.1 GCA_030607895.1 Pirellulales bacterium | reverse complement strand
GTCCTTGACGAATTGGAAGTTCGAGTTCAGCGTCTGCTCCCAGGTGAGGTACTGGCCGGTGTGGGTGGCCGTGCGGCCCATCAACGTGGCAACTTGGGCCTCGCCGGCCCGCCGGGCCTCGTTGTGCGGCTTGTCCTGCCGGATGGCGTCCAGGAGCACCTGCCACTCGGCGTCATAGGGGTTGCAGTCGGGCTTGCCATAGGCCCAGGCGATCTGGTCCTTGACCATGTTATGGCTTTTGTAGATTTCCGGCTTCGGATCTCTCAGACTGGCCATGATCCGGGCCGAGCCCTTGGAGCCGTGAGCGTAGTCGGAATAAGTGTTCCAGCAGCCGTTCATGGTACGGCAGAAGTCAAACAACTTCGTGCCGTCGGCGAAGGTATACTCGATCGCGTAATGATCGAACTGGTTTCCCGCCCGAGGGTAGCAGCGGCCGCCAAACCCTTGTGCCGCCACCGGCCAGGCCCCTTTGGCCCAGCAGGCAATGTCCACGTTGTGGCAATGCAACTCGCTGAAGATGCCGCTGGAGGCCCAGGTGAACATGCTCGCTCGCTGGATTTGGAGGGCCAATTCCTTGCTGGCATCCTTCGGCCGCTTGGGACAGTGACACGGCCCCTGGGTGCGATAAATCCGCAACGTATGCACGTCGCCGATAGCCCCGTCGTGAATCCGCTTGATCGTCTCCTGCCGTGCCTTGGAGTGACGCCACATGAAGCCGACACCGACCTTGAGGTTCTTTTTCTCCGACTCCTCGGCGACCTTGAGCCAGCGGCGCACGGCAGGCGAGTCCGCCGCGAAGGATTTTTCCGCAAAAACATTCACGCCCTTCTTCACGGCGTACTCGAACATCATTGGCCGGAAGGCCGCGTGAGCGGTCAGCAGCACCACGTCGCCCGGCCCAAGGCAGTCGATTGCCTTCTTGTAGGCGTCGAAGCCGACAAACTGGCGATCAGCAGGCACGTCGACCTTATCTTTGAACTGCTTGGTCAACCGGCCCAAACTGCCGTTGAGACGATTCCCGAACAGATCGGCCATGGCGTGGAGTTTGACCGGGCCGCCGGTGGTCGAGAAAGCGTTGCCCACCGCGCCGGTGCCGCGACTTCCGCAGCCGACCAGGGCCAGCTTGATGGTGTTATCCTCGGCGGCGTGTACCCGGGGAATTACTATTCCCGCCAGTGCGGAGCCGGCGGCAACCTTCCCGCCAATCGCGAGGAACTCGCGGCGCGAAGGCTTTTGGGACTCTGTATGCGACGACTGGGATTCTCGCTTCATGACTGTCTCCTGTTTGTGAACGATGAACCGGTTTTCATGTGTACCGCGAAGCCGCAAGCGGCTTTCAACTCCATATATCGGGTCTTCCGTTTCAAGCGACGAATGTTTACATTCAAAATGTAGAAATATCAAGATGCATCAAAATACTCTCCCTCTTCTCTCCTGTCTATCCGTGTTTCATCCGTGGCCTGATTCCATCGTGCCCGTAAACGGTTACGGAGGATTCAAGGTGGGGATCGCCAGTGTCGACACTCGGTTGTCCGCGCGGAGGTCGACAACACGCACCAAGTGATTGTTCGTGTCGGCGACAAACAGCTTCCCTCCGGCGGCGGCGATTCCGGCGGGTTCGTCAAACGTGGCCGGAGTGTTACTGCTGCCCGGCCGGCCGGTGCCGGCCACTGTTCGCGTGAATCCGGTTGTCGGGTCGATCGACTTGATCTTGTTGTTGTAAGTGTCGGCCACGTACAACCGGTCTTCATGGTAGACGATACCCAGCGCGTGTTGCAATCGGGCGCTAGAGGCGGGGCCGTCAACATCGCCGAAAGTAAACAGCCTCGCATTAGGCAACCCGGCGGTGCCCACCAGCGTTTTCACGTTCTTCGGTCCTTTCGACCCCTTTGGCTCAATGGACCTGTCGAGTGGAACCTTCCGGATCGAACTGCCTTCGCTGTCGGCCACGTACAGCCACGTGCCGTCGGAGGCCAGGCCGCTGGGCTGCGCAAACGAAGAAAAGCCGAGTTGGTACGGCTCGTCGGGCAACAGCGGCCCGTCGACTATGTCCTCACGGCCGTTGCCCGCGTAAGGACCGATCCGCGATTCGTCCAACGCCATCCGCCAAATCTGATGCGGGCCGGCCATGGCGATGTACAGCCAATCGCCGTCGAGCCAAAGTGCCCATGGGCTGGCAATGGCCGTTCGCAACGGTAGTCCGAGGGGCTCAAGCCGCGACAGCCCGCGAAGCTGCGTCCCGGTTCCGGCGATCGTTTCGACGCGACGTTTCTTGAGGTCCACTTTCCGAATCAGGTGATTCCCGGTGTCGGCAACATAGAGGACTTCGCCGTCGAGCGCCATTCCCTGGGGGCTGTTGAATCGAGCCGTTTGGTAGCCGCCGTCGACGCGGCCGATTGGCCCAGTGCCGATCGTGTCCAACAACGTGCCGTCGCTTCGTGCAACCACGAGCCGATTGTGGCCGCTGTCGGCAATGAACAACCGGCCGGGCGAGTCGTCCGCGAGAATTTTGCCCGGAAAGCGTAGCGGGGTCTTCGCCACGCGGCCTTCCTCCAAATCGAAACGCAAGGGAGTCTCGTCCAGCAGTTTCCGACCGCGATAGTATGGAAGGGCCTTCTTCAACAGCGCATCGAGCGTTTGGAAGCTGGTCTCGCCGCTTTTCCCCCAAACGGCCCGGCCTTCCGGATCGATCAGCACAAGGCTGGGCCAGGAGCGAATGCCAAAACGTTTCCAGAGTATGTGCCCCGGGTCGTTGATTACCGGGTGCTCGATCTTGTATCGAAGCACCGCCTCGGTAACGTTTTTGGTGTTTCGTTCGGCGTCGAACTTGGCGCTGTGAACGCCAATGACGACCAGGTTGTCGGGGTACGCCCGCTGGAGCTTCTTCAACTCCGGCAGGATGTGCATGCAGTTGATGCAGCAATATGTCCAGAAGTCCAGAAGCACGAACTTGCCGCGAAGCTCCCGGAGCTTGAGGGGCCTGGCCGTGTTGATCCAGGCAAGGTCCTCGGGAAACGGGTCCTCGGGAAACGGGGCCACCTTCAAGCGGTGCGTAAATGGGTGCTCCGACACGACCGTGCCTTCAAGTAACACGACGGCCAGGCCGACCGCACCAAGAACTCGAATCAACATCAGATAAGTTCCGGGGACAGTATACTTAATTATTTCATCTGGGTTTCTTCGGGCCGGGTTTCTGGCGTCTGAGGACGCGGCCCAGTTTCTTCTCTAATCGCTTTTGGAAATCGTCGTCGCCCAAACCTGGATCTTGTGTTTGCCACACCGCTCGGCCATCAGGTCCAGGTAGGCTTGGTAGTCGTCGTCGCGGAAAAACGTCTCCTGCCGACGGTTCCCCCGCTGCGTCACATGGTGCGGCATGCCCGGAACAACCACTCTTGCTAATCGAGCCATGCCGCAAATCTAGCAGAACCACCCGCCGCAGTCAAGAGTTATGTATACTGTCCCCAGAACTCCCCAGAACTCCCGAGGGAAAGTCCGCCTGCGCCACAGGATAGCGCGATTGCTGTTGGTTTCTTCATCTTGTCATTTCCTTGGCGAACGTCAAGCCTGACCAGACGCTGGCAGACGCGCCCGCGCGGCTGTCAGCGGTATGGTCGAGGCGATTGTTGTGCCTCTCCTGCGTAGTTTCTCTGGAACTCAGCCTGTACAAGCGCTTTCTGCTCCGCTCCATCAAACGCGTTTGTCAGAGCAATAAGCGAGATGAGTTTGGAGGATGGTGTCCAGATCCGACCGCCGTGGGCCGAGAGAGCATCCGCGAGGCTGGATGGTGTCAGATCAACTGAGTCGAGCCTGCGCCCCGCGTCGCTGGGGACACCTTGGGAAAGCAAGGTTGACATGTTGGCCCGCGAGCGCCAGAGAATAAAGAGTTTCGGGGCAAGCGTTCGGTATTCGACGGCGAACCCACATGCCGTGAACTCTCCGGGGCTGGCCTTGAAGTAGTTCGTCTCCTCCGCCACTGCGTTGCAGCAGAACAACCCAAGGTCAGGCTCCCCTGATGTGAAGTGCGGGAAGTTCTGGTGGTCGGGACCATGCATGAATTCCCCTATGCTGGCCTCCCACACGCCGGGGTAGAGTTCCGTGTCGTCCGAACGTTGCCTGACAAGTAGTTTGTTGTCCGCACTGGCAATTGCCATGTGCAGGGCGAACTGGTTGGGCAAGATGGGAACTCCTCCATCCGTCAGCCAGTCAACGGAGTTCTCGAATCCCTCGGAACGAAGCTCTCGCAGAAGCGGGGACCAGAGTCGGGCCTGAATCGCAACGTAGTAGAGATACTTCGTAGGGGACAGCAAAATCCGGTACTCGTGGGTCTCGTGATTGAAGTCTACGGACTCCAGCCTCACCTGTTGCCCCCAGCTTTCACCATCAAGTCTGGCGAATTTGTCGGGGTGGGTTGTCTGGTACTGACGAACCGCCTGCCGCGCGCTCGCTGGCATGACCTTGTCATACCTTGCACAATGCTCGTGAGTCGTATCGTATATCAGATGAATCCTGTCGATAGGAACGTTTGGCCAAGAAAGCAGCATCGTCCCTTCAGTCTCACGGAGCAACTCAGTCCGTTCGCATCTCTGACACACTTCATGCCAATACCTCCGGTTGCGGCGTGTATCTCGCGGAGAGGCGGGGGTCAGCGTGCGCGCTGGTGCTGTGAGACGCCTTGCCACGAAAAGTATCAGTGCCGCTATGGCCGCTGGGAACGCGAGGATGACCACATTCGCCATAACCTCGAACTCACTTACGGTTCCTGCAAATGAGAACCATGTCAGCGGTTCAACGATGGCCAAGATGACCAGATAGACCAGCCAATAGGATCTCAGCCACTTTCGGAATAGTGTCATCGCCGTCTCATCTTGCCTGTGGCACAACGCCCAGGGTCAGGATCGCCGAGGTACGAGGCGTATCCTGGACCCTGATGTTATACCTATTAATCTTTCTTGATACGTTCAGTTAGCTTGAAGAAGATGCTGTTTCTGAACCATGCGCTGAAGAAGAACATGTACGTCAACATCCCATAGTTTAGCACAATAAATAGCACTTGATTGCCCTTTAATGTGTCACATGCCTGGACTATTATAGTAAAGACGACGGTTGCAATTCCGAAATTAACATACAGAGCATTCATGCTTTGTTCGCCTCGTGTCATTTCTGCTATTACGCCAGAGTTTTTCGACTTATGGCGAATCCAGAGGTCCTTGACAAGTACGATGATGAATATCAACGCAAGAATGCCTTCAGTAACCGCAAATACAAATGTGTCAGTTTTCATGGCAATGGGTATAACTCATTATTCTACACAAAATCTCCATTTGCCGGGGACGAGAGCCCCGCGAATTCTGGTAGTATAGTGGCGTAATGCTCGGGCAGTCAACTACTTGCGGCGATTTGCCCGTGGAGGGTGTTTTGCCGAGGCGTCGAACGGACTAACATAACACCTGGATTACCGTGGTTAGGAAGTTCCGGAAGTTCCGGGGACAGTATACTTAATTATTTCATCCGGGTGTCGTTGGGCCGGGTTTCTGGCGTCTGAGGACGCGGCCCAGCTTCTTCTCTAAGCGCTTTTGGAAATCGTCGTCGCCCAGGGCTCGGCCGGTTCTTTCGTGCTCGCGGAACTCCCCCTACCCAACTCTCAACCCTCAACTCTCGTCGTAAATCACGCGGACGTACTCCGCTCCGAGCAGCAGCACGCTGTTGGCAACATAAATCCAGAGCATCAATGCAACCAGCGAGCCGACCAGACCGTAGGCAGTATATTGTTTACCCAACACCAGGATAGTCAAGACTACCCGGCTGGCTTCCCAGAGTACGGCTGCCACAATGCCGCCGCGGGCTGCCGCGGACCATCGCAGGTGGACCTTTGGAAGAACCTTGTAGATGACGGTGAACAGCAGACAGTTGAGCATGACGCTGGTCAGCAGTTGGATGACCGTCCAGGCCGTACTGCCGCCGGGCAATTCCGCGGTCAACGATCGAACGGCCGAGGCGGCAATGCCCGCAAAGAAGGCCGCAATCACCAGGAAGCCCACGCCCAGGAGCATCAGGAACGCGCGAAGCCGGTAGACCAGCGCGTTGCGAACGGCCGCGACCACCCCTTTGCCGCGAGACCGCTTGACGTTCCAGATGCGGTCGAAGGCGGCATCGAACTGCGTGAAGACGCCAACGGCCGCCAAGATCAACGTACATAGGCCCAACGGTCCTCCGACGGTGGCCTGGGTGCGAATCTCCATCAACGCTTTCTCCACGTGGCCCGTAAGCACCTCGGAGGTGTTCTCCGCCAGTAGTTGGAGGAACTGCTGCTGAGCATCCTGTACGCCGCTGGAGAAACGCAACACCAACCCCAACGCGGAAATCAGGATCAGAAGCAGCGGAAAGAACGAGAAGGTGGCGAAGTACGATATCGAGGCCGCCCGCATGTTGCCATCGTCCTCGAACCAGCGCTCGATGGTCCGCTTCCATCGCCGACGCAATCCGACCCTCGGCCGTTTGCTCATTGAACCACTCCCGGTTGAACTCCACGGGCCGTGCCAAATCTTGACACACAGTCTACGCGAATCGGCCGTTTTACCAAACCTCCATTGCTTCCGTTTTTGGGTGCAAGAGCGAGCCGCCGGTTACCGGAGCCGCTTGCGGCTTCGCACCGCACCGCCATCGGCACCAAAAGTGTGCGAAGCCGCAAGCGGCCTATGGGTTCCGGCTAGTCCGGTTTAGGTTTTTGACAATGTTTGAGGTTGGTAGTATGATGCAGGGTAGTATTCAGACATAACTCGACCTCACTTGCTGAAAGAGAAAATCATGAAGCCAATTCTGACTGGTGCCGTGGCACTGGTTGTCGTCGCCGCGTCATGGTCGTGTCTCCGGGCCCAGCAGCCTAAGCCGCCGAAGAACATCACGGCAGATACCCCACTGCCCGACCGCTACGCTTACGCGGTCAAAGACATCCTGAAATACTGTCAACCGAAAAAGGGCTTCTGGATCGATTTGGGGGCGGGCAAGGGCCAGGTGGCCATTCCTTTGATCGAGGCAACCTCCAATCCGGTTACGATGCTCGATCCTGACGTTGAAGCGATGTCCAAAGGACTTGAAATCGCCAGGGAGAAGAAGCTGGAGCATCGTCTTTTCGCCGTCGTTGGCGTGGCTGAAGACATGCCGCTGCCCGACAACTCGGTGGATCTTGTAGTCTGCCGCGGTTCGATCTTCTTCTGGGACGACCAGGTGAAAGGATTGCAGGAGGTATATCGCGTGCTGCGGCCGGGCGGCAAGGCGATGATCGGCGGCGGCTTGGGCTCCGGCTACCCGAGGTGGGCCGCCAAAGAGTTTCTCCGCAGGCGGTTAGAACGCTTGGACGAAGATGATCCTGAAAAGAAAAAACACTTCGTCAAGGTTCGCAGTCCCGAGACATTCCGCCGTTGGGCGGAAGATGCCAAGTTACCCAACTTCGAGATTTCCGGCAAAGGCGGGCTTTCCGTGGAAGACCCGAAGGCCGGGTTGGGTATTTGGCTGAGATTCACGAAGCAGCACAAGTGAGCGGCAAAACCAGAGACCTTACTGCAGAACGAATCCGAAGCGGACCTTGATCCAAGGGAATCCACGAAATGATGAAACCCGCCGCGGTCTTATTTGTCAACCTTGCCTGTGCGTCAATAGCCCTATCCGCGGAGCCACTCGAATGGGATAGCATCTACACCGGCGACAGGCTCCCGTCGGAAACCGTGCCAGGCTGGTGGTGGGGCAACGAAGGTCCGAACACCGAAGCCAAAGTCACCCCCGACGGCCTGCGCATCATCGACCGGGGGACGGCCAGGACAAACCTCCGATGCTACGGGACGGGTTGGCATGCCTGTCCGGCACGTGTGGCCATGGCGGAAGCGACCGTCAAGGTCGTGTCCTGTACCGATAACGCGGGAATGTGCCTCCTCGTAAGCAACGGCGTGAATGAAGATACGCTTACGCTCTACCCGAACCGAATCGAATTGACGCATGCGAAGCTCTCGCACCAGATGGATACCACTGACCGGCACCATACGTACCGAGTCCGTATCCTCGGCAACGACATCACAGTGTGGGCCGACTCGCGGCTGGTACTCGACGGCAAGGGCAAGTTTACAGCCAAGGCCCACAACGGTCGCTGCGGAGTCATATTCGGCTCGATATCCAGCCCGGCCACGGGCGAAGCCTACTGGCGAGAGGTGAAATACCGAGTGGAGTTGCCGCCGGTACGGGTACTGCCCGGTGCGCGGCACGTCGTCATCTACAAGAAACAGGATATCTACGCTTGCTTTCCGAATATCGTGCAGCTTGATGATGGCCGACTCGTAGTGAACTTCGCAACGCGTGTACGTCGCTCGCACATCGATGGGCGTGGCGGTTCAGCAACCTACGTTTCCGACGACGGAGGCCAGACCTGGCAACCCAACAAGCAGCCATACGTCGACCCCAGGCACCACATGCCTTGGGGCGAGTACCTCAGGTGCGGCGCGGGTGGATGGCGGCACGTGCCCGCGGAGAAGCAAAAGGAGTTGGAAGCCAAGGGGTTCTGGGTGCGGCCCGTGCGCGAGGGCGTCGTGGCCCACGGCGGCAATCCGGGCTGGGTGAGCACCTCCACGGACGGCAAACAATGGCAGAAACGCACGATTCCCACCCCCAGCTTTGCGTTCAGGCAGGCGTACGGCCCGCCCGGCTTCTTGGTTACCAGCAAGGGCACCGTGCTTAAGGCCGTCTACGGAAAACGGTCTGTCGACGAAGAGCACGGTTCGCTCGTGATGCGCTCTGCGGACCAAGGGAAGACGTGGCAGTGGGTCACGATTGCCGAGGCCCACGGCAACCAGCTTGGCTTCAACGAAACGGCACTGTTTGAAAACGACGCGGGTGAGATCGGCGCGATGCTGCGAACTTCGCCGGAGCACAACACTTTCGTATCTATTTCCCGCGATGACGGCAAGACGTGGAGCCCGGCCAGGGATGCGGGCTTCTGGGGATACCCTTGCCACGTGCTGAAGCTCCCCGACGGCACGCTGGTCTGCTCCTACGGATATCGAAAGGATCGCCAGGGCATACGCTGCCGGGTGAGCCGAGACGGGGGGCACACATGGGATCCGGACAACGAGATCGTCCTCCGCGCGGACGCCTGGGGGCGCGGTATGGACCTGGGTTACCCCCGCTCCGTCCTCTTGCCCGACGGCCGTATCTTCACCGTCTATTACATCAACCTCAAGGACAACATCACACACGTGGCGGGAACGCACTGGAGCGTGCCCAAGCGGCTGCTGAAGTCAGGCCAATGATAGGCCCCGAAGGCATCGATAGTGTGTAAAGAATATTAGGTATTATTGTCCGCGTGGCCCTTGAACGACAGTCGGCCGATGGTAAGATGTCGGAGACTGTTAAGCGAGGGCCACTAGATGATCCCAATCGACCTTTCCGGCAAGACGGCCGTGGTTACGGGCGGGGGCCAGGGCTTGGGGGCCGCAACCGCCGACGTATTGGCCCGGGCGGGTGCAAACGTGGCGGTCAACTTCTTCGCCGATCCCGAAGGCATCAATCGCCGTCGCGCCGAGCAAACCACCCAAAACATCGGCCCACGGGCGGTTGCCATACAGGCCGACGTTCGCCACATCGAGCAAGTCGAGGCGATGATCCAAGAGGTGCTCGAGCGGTTCGGGCGGCTTGATATCGTGGTAAACAACGCGGGCATCGTGCGCGATCGCACGCTCAGGAAGCTCTCGCCGGAGGACTGGCAGGCCGTCATCGACACCAACCTGACGGGCGTGTACAACGTCTCGAAAGCGGCCGTCGATAAGCTTTCCGAAGGTGGGCGGATCATCAACCTGGCATCGATCTCGGCGTTCGTGGGCTTCTTCGGACAACCCAACTACGCGGCCGCAAAGGCGGGTGTCGTCGGGCTCACGAAAGTCCTCAGCCGGGAATTGGCCAGACGCAAGATTACAGTCAACGCCGTGGCACCCGGCCTCGTGCTTACCGAAATGGGCCAAACCATACCCGAGCCGACCCAAGCCGAAATGCTCAAGTCGATTCCCTTGGAACGATTCGGAGAACCCGAGGAAATCGCTGCCGTCATCCTCTTCCTTTCAAGCGAGTTGGCGTCATACGTGACCGGCCAGGTCATCCACGTGAACGGAGGATGGTGGGGATGACCTTGGCTGGCGACGCAAAGCTCTGCTCGGCCAAACAGGCCGTCGATCTGATTGCCGACGGCCGGACCGTGGCCTCGGGCGGGTTCGTCGGCGCCGGTGTTCCGGAGGCCCTGACCCGTGCCTTGGAGGAACGATTCCTGGCGACCGGCTCGCCTCGCGATCTGACGATCATCTACGCCGCCGGCCAGGGCGACGGCAACAGCCGCGGCATCAATCACCTGGCCCACGAGGGTTTGGTTCGCCGGGTGATCGGCGGTCACTGGGGCCTGGCGCCGCGGATGGGCCGGCTGGCAATCGAGGGAAAGATCGAGGCGTACAACTTCCCTCAAGGCGTGATCTGCCAGTTGTTTCGCGATATTGCGGCCGGCCGGCCCGGGTGCATTACTCACATCGGACTGGATACTTTCATCGATCCGATCAACCGCGGCGGAAGACTCAACGACCGCACGCCGCCCGGCCTGGTCGAGCGGATCGAGTTGGACGCCCACGCCTGGCTCTGGTACAAGGCGATGCCGATCGACGTTGGATTCATCCGGGCGACATCCGCCGATCCGCGGGGAAACCTCGTCATGGACGAAGAGGCCCTGTTCGGCGAGATGCTGCCGATCGCCCAGGCCGCGCACAACTCGGGCGGAATCACCATCGCCCAGGTCGCCAGACTATCGGATCGGCTTGCACCGCCTCAGCATGTTCGGGTGCCGGGCATTCTGGTCGACCACATTGTGGTGGCCGATCCGCGGGACCACCCGCAAACGTTCGACCAGGACCAGTTCAACCCGGCTTTTGTCACGGCCGCATCACCGGCCACAACATCACCGGCCACAACATCACCGCCCGCCATGCCGGGCGTGACGCTCGAACCGCTTCCGCTGGGCCCGCGGCGGATTATTGCCGCCCGGGCGTGCGATGAAATCCCCAACGGTGCAATCGCCAACCTGGGTATCGGAATGCCCGAGGGGCTTGCCAACATCGCGGCCGAGCGCGGCCTACTCGATCGGTTCACACTTACCGTCGAGAGTGGCCCCATCGGCGGGATTCCGGCGGGCGGGTTGAGCTTCGGCGTATCGGTCCACCCGCAAGCGATCATCGATCAGCCGGCCCAGTTCGATTTTTACGACGGCCGCGGGCTGGATTTCGCCGCGCTGGGGGCGGCCGAGATCGATACCCTGGGTAACGTAAACGTCTCGCGGTTCGGCACGCGACTGGCCGGCGTGGGTGGGTTCGTCAACATTACGCAAACCGCCAAGCGAGTGGTCTTCTGCGGCACCTTCACCGCCGGCGGATTGGAAGTGGCCGTCGAGGACCGGCAATTGCGGATCGTCCGCGAGGGGCGCGTCCAAAAATTCGTCGAAAAGGTCGAGCAGGTTTCCTTCAGTGCAAAGCGCAGCCGACAGATGGGCCAGACCGTGCTCTACGTTACCGAGCGGGCCGTCTTCCGGTTGACGGACGAGACGCTTGAGCTAATCGAGATTGCCCCGGGAATCGACCTGGAGAAACAAGTGCTGGGGTTGATGCCGTTCGAGCCGGTAGTCCGATCCGTCCGGCCGATGCCGGCCCATGTGTTTGAACCACCCAAAGGATAACACCATGACCCGAGTTTGCATTGTCGCCGCCAGGCGAACGCCGCAGGGACGATTGATGGGTGCGCTTGCCCGGCAGTCGGCCGCCGAGTTGGCTATTGCCGCCGGCCGGGCCGCCCTGGAAGGTATCGGCCCCGAGCAAATCGACCAAGTCATAGTCGGCAACGTAATCGGCGCCGGATTGGGAATGAACGTCGCCCGGCAAATCGCCCTTCGCCTGGATATCCCCATCGACCGGCCGGCCATGACCGTCAACATGATGTGTGCCTCCGGAATGCAGGCGGTGGTGCTGGCCGCACAGGAGATTATTCTCGGACAAGCTCGGGTGGTGCTTTGCGGGGGGACCGAGTCGATGTCCAATGCGCCTTACCTGCTGGATCGGGCTCGATCCGGATATCGGCTGGGTAACGGCGTGCTTATCGACTCGATGTTGCGCGACGGCCTGGTCGATTCGTTCGCCGACGAGCACATGGGTCTGACGGCCGAACGGCTTGCCGACCGCTTTGGGATCGGTCGCGCGGCCCAAGATGCCTTCGCCCTGCGCAGCCAACGGAACACGGCTCGCGGTTACACCGAAGGCCGATACCAGGACGAGTTGGTGACGCTTGAAGAACTCGGCCGGGACGAACACCCTCGGGCCGACACAACGCTTGAGAAGCTCGCCTCGCTGCGCCCCGCTTTCAAGCCCGACGGCACGGTAACCGCCGGCAACGCCTCGGGCATCAACGACGGCGCCGCGATGCTCGTGGTGTGCAGCCGGCAGACGGCCGAGCAAGAGGGCTGGCGGCCGCTGGCCACGATCGGGCCTTCGGCCAGCGTGGGTTGCGAGCCGGGGCTGTTCGGCCTGGGACCCGTCCACGCAATACGCCGTCTGTGCGGCAAGCACAAGCTCAATGTCGATGACTTCGACACGATCGAACTGAACGAAGCGTTCGCCGTTCAGGCGCTGGCTTGCATCGAGGAGTTGTCGCTAGACATCGACCGGGTGAATCCCGACGGCGGCGCCATCGCACTGGGACACCCAATCGGTGCCAGCGGCGCCCGGCTCGTCGTGCATCTTGCCCACCAGATATCGCAAGGCCGATACAAACGCGCCCTGGCCACCCTTTGCGTAGGCGGCGGAATGGGCGCCGCCATGGTGCTCGTGGAATAAAGCCACGCACGTCCGCGCAAAAGCCGTGTCGGCGTGCCTACTACCAACGGCCTGCACCGCGGCCGCGTCCATAGCCTGCACCGCGGCCCGGCCTTCCGTAAGCTCCCTTTCCGTAGCCACGTCCGTAGCCGGGACCCATTTGGTACGAACTCTGCCTTTGCATGTACGCGGGACCTTGACCACCCGCCCAAACCGGGCGTAGGTTCTGGTCGCGTAGCGTGAGTACCTTCTGTCCAACGGTGATCGACTGGGCCACGTAGTGGTACTTCGGCATCTTGTCGGTGCGGAACGCTTTGACGGTAACGGCCGTGCCGGGCGGCAATTGCTGAATTATGGGTTCGACGACGACGGCCGGTCCGAGATGTACGTTCAACTTCCTGCCGTCCTTCGCCTGAAGCATCATGTGCGTGCCGACAGTGGCTCGGCCGGTGGTCTGCTTGCACGGCTCGGTCTCGATCGAAAGGACCGACCCGCGAAGCGAGATAACCTTAGGCTTGACGGCCTGTTGTGCCACTCCCGACGTATCGCCCATGCCGCGTTGGGCATTGGCCGCCGAGGCTCCCACGCCCAGCACAAGCACACACACCGCAACGGATACTGTTCTCGTTCTCATGGCATCACTCCTCTTTTCTTTGACTGGGCGACGCCTGTTGCGTGTTCTTGCCGCGGACGGTCGCCGAAAGACCCGCTGCCCTGCAATTGCTTCACACCATGCCGGCCGGAATTGGCACATTCTTGCAGTTCATCGTACCACGCCGCCCGTCAGTGCCGCCAGTCCATGCTCACCCGGAGCGGTCCACGCCGGCCGGGCCATGAACGTGCAATTCATGTGCCAATCCACTCGCAAAGAAGTTCCGAGAGCGCGTGGAAGAATGTCTTTGGAGTGCGGCGATTTATCGCCGCTTTCCGGCATGGTTCAAATCAAGGTAACACTCTTCCGCCTTCCCCCTTCCCCCTTCCCCCTTCCGCCTTCCACAAACCGACCACCCGAGCCCCCCCGAAGCATTG
>JAUWJC010000188.1 GCA_030607895.1 Pirellulales bacterium | reverse complement strand
GTCATTCGTCATTCGTCATTCGTCATTCGTCATTCGTCATTCGTCATTCGTCATTCGTCATTCTTTCAATCGATGCTACTGCTGCTTGCCAACATCGACTGTAACGCGGCGGCACCGGTGGCCGTGGTTTCGTTTGCGTAGCGGGAGTAGGCCAGCAGGTCGTTGACCAGTTCCTCGATTCGGGTTGCGCCACCCACAACATAAGGCATCAGATCGTCGTGGTCTTCGCCGAGGCGGCAGTGCAGATCGGTGGCGAGTTCGGCCAGCGTTTGGGCCGTCTCGGCCAGACGTTGTCTGGAACGATGTGGATCGTTGTTAGTCAACGCCTCTGGAATATCGCCGGAATCCAGCAAGCCCTGGTTGATTACTTCATTGCGGAACCATCGCAAGAGAGTGCTTTGGCTGATGGTGCCGGTCGGCCGGTTGTCTTTGGCGATAACCACGCGGCGAATCGACACGCGGCAGAGAAATTCGTAGATCACCTGGATCGGGACATCTTCCTCGTAGCAGATGACGTTGGGCTTCATTACCTCCCTGACCGGAGTGCGCCACCAGTCGAGCGAGACCATGGCGGCCATGAGGTCCTTCTCGGAGAGTATCCCCACCAGCTTGCCATCGGAGTCGACCACCGGGGTCGAGTTAATCCGCGAGCGGAGAAAGAACTCGCTGGCCTGGCCCACCGTCTCGTCCGCACGCAGGCAAGCAACCATCGGGGTCATCACGCGGCGCGCCGTGATTCCGCTGAAGAGACTGTTGTACTTGTCGGCCTTCTCCATGTCTAGTTCATTGGCATCGCTCAGCGACTCGTACCGAACCACCCGATCGCGGCCGGATTGCTTGGCGCACAACAGGGCCTGGTCGGCCTGGTCGACAAGCTCCTCGCCGGTGTGCGTATCATCGTGGGACTGGCTGGCGCCGAAACTACCGGTAATGCGGATTTTCTTCTGGCCGACGGGAGTCACCATCGAGGCCATGCGCTGGCGAACCCGCTCGGCCCATAGTGCGGCGTCCATCTCGCTGGTTTCGGGCAACATGACGCAGAATTCCTCGCCGCCGTACCGGCACACGGAGTCGCTGCCGCGGCAGTTGTCGGCCAGCAGTTCGCCAACCCGCTTTAGAACCGCGTCACCCGCCGGATGCCCGTGAATGTCGTTCACCCGCTTGAAAAAGTCGATGTCCAGCATCACGCACGACAGGGGTAAATGAAACCGCTTGGACCGCTGCCATTCCTTTTCCAAACCCTCGTAAAAAGATCGCTGGGTCATCAGCCCGGTGAGCGGATCGGTTCGGGCCATCAGGCTCAATCGGTGTTCCAGTTCGAGCACTCTGGAACCAGCCCGCAATCGGGCCAACAGTTCACCCTGGTAGACCGGCTTCGAGAGGAAGTCGTCGGCTCCCACCTCGAGTCCCTCGATCAGTTCGGCCGGCGATGCCTTGACGGTGAGGAACAGGATGTAGACGTAGTGTGACAGGTTCAACTCGCGGACCATGCGGCAGAGTTGCAGGCCGTCGATTTGCGGCATCTCCCAGTCAGTGATCAGGAAGTTGGGACATTCTGTCTCGATTGCCGCCAGGGCTTGCCGGCCGTCTCCGGCCTGCCGCACCTCGTATCCGGCCTTTTCCAACCACTTGGAAAGGATGCGTAGCATTGCCGGGTCGTCGTCGACCAGGAGTATCTTCGAGTGGGCTGAGTTCATTTGGTCTGCAATCATCTACGCGCCGGGATTCCCCCATAGCGCAAGGCTATCTTGGCCCCAATGCTTAACCGTAGCTTTTACAGTGCGCAAAGGTGTGGTCCGTCGGCGATGAATTTCGCCCAAATTGCCGTTCGGTCCCCCATTTTGTGGTCTCCTTTGTCAGAATAACCGGTATGACCAGGGTTTGACAACCGGCCGCCAAATGGAGATGATGACGGTGGCGGTGTTGGCGCCCACCCCCAGAATGCCGGTAACCGAGCCGAAAAAGGGACCAGGTTTAATTTGTGCGAAGCCCCCTCCGGGCCGCAGGCGGCAAATTAAACCTGGTCCCTTTTTCGGCCCACCTGGCGGGAACTTTCGTCTCTGCTCTCGCGTCCCAAATAGTGGACCTGCCGTGATAGACGACGCCCAACTGATCGCGGAAACCCTGGCCGGCAAGCCGGCGGCGTTCGGACGGCTGGTCGTGAAGTACCAGGACCGCCTGTACAACACGGTCGTCCACGTGGTCGGAAACGAACACGACGCCCGCGATGTGGTTCAGGACGCCTTCGTCCAGGCCTTCATCAAGTTGGATACCTTCAGACAATCCAGTGCGTTTTTTACCTGGCTGTACCGAATCGGCTTCAACGTGGCCGTCACCCACCGCCGCTGCCGCCGGCCGACACTGTCGATAGAACAGGTGCGAGACGCCAGCGGAGAGGAACCGGTCGATACCGAAGTGGAACCGGCCGAACGGCTCGAACGTGACGAAACGGCCGCGCAAGTCCGCCAGGCAATTGCCCGGCTCGGCGAAGAGTATCGCTCGGTGCTGGTATTGCGAGAGATCGACGGGTGCCGTTACGAGACCATCGCCAAGATACTCGAACTGCCCATGGGCACCGTCCGTAGCCGGCTGCACCGCGCCCGGCTGCAACTGCGTGAACAACTCAAAGAGGTATTGATAAACGACGAGTAAAACCGAGTTTGAGAAGGTCAAGATGAGACCGCGTGAAAACGCCCGGTGGTTGAGCGCAGCGAAACCCCGGGGTTTTGCTGCGCTCAACCACCGGGCGTTCACGGGCAAAATTCCGTGAACGGTCTCCTTTGGAAGATATGTGATGGCAAACGTGCCGGAAAACGAACTGCTCAGCGCTTACCTCGACGGCGAGTTGACCGCCGGCGAGCAGGCCGAGGTGGAGAAGCTGCTCGCGGCCAGCCCCGCCGCACGGCAACTGCTCGAAGAATTGCGCGCGCTGAGCACCACGTTGCAAAACCTGCCGGCACATCGGTTGGACGAAGATATCAGCGGGCCCGTGCTGCGGCAGGCCGAACGACAGATGCTTTCCGAGCCGGTCGCCCCAACCGTCGATCTGCTGTCGCCCGCTCCGGCGGCAACCGGATGGCGGTCAATCGTCCGCCGTGCTCTCACCCCGCGGGCGTTGGTCTGGTCGGGCACGGCCGTGGCAGTGGCCGTGATGCTGGCGATTACCAACTCGCCGCTCGATGAGCCTCCGGTAGAGCGAGTGGCCATGGCGCCCAAGGCGGTCGACCGCTCGGTGGCCGAGAAGTCGATGGCCACCCCGTCGATCCGGGCCGCCGCGGAAGCGACCGATGAGGCGGAGTTACGGGAAGGGGATGCCGTCAGTGAAATGGAAGCACCGGATGCCGAAGCCAAGCTCGATGATGCGGTCGCCATGCCGACTATGTCCAAAGCCGCACCCCCGCCAGCGCCGAAGACCGCACCTACCCGGCCGCCGCGTGCGGCCGTGGCGAAAAAGGCGCCCTCTCCAAGTGTTGTCGCGAAGTCGGGAATCGTGAGAAAGGGGAAAGGCGGCAGCAGTGCGTTTTTCGGACGTGCCGGCGGCGCGGCTCCCGGAGGCCAAGCACAACAACTCCGCGGTACACAGGCCATCCAAGGGGTTCTGGTGGTCCGTTGCGATATTAGCCCCGAAGCGGCACGCGACCAGACCTTCGATCGGATCCTCGCCAGCCAGAAAATCACGCTCGAGCGGACGGCAGCCGAGGCAAACGGCCGCCTCCACAAGCAACGGCGGCAAAGTGAAGAAGGGAAACTGCAAGCGAAGACGTGGCAATCGGCGGGTGAGATTGACCTGATCCATGCCGAAGCCACGCCAGTGCAGATCGAAGGCACTTTGGCCGCACTGGCGGCACAACCGGGCGCCTTCCTGTCGGTCTCGGTCGAGCCGGACCCGGCCGTCCCGGCCCAACAGTCGTGGAGGCGGTACGCTCGCGGTCGCTCGCTGCCGGCCAAATCGTCTGCCATGCAAGCCGCTCGGCAACCGAAATTAGACGCAATGCAGCAAGCGCCGACGGCACAGGCACCAGCCGATCGGCCAGCTACACAGAAGCTCCAGATGGAAATCCAGGCGGACAAGCCCGTGCAGGCTGAGGGCCAGAAACCCGAAAAACCGAAACAGACCCGCGCCGATGGGCAGGCTCCCGCGACCCAGCAAAAACCCGAATCGGCAAGCGACACCAAACAGCAGGCTGAGCCTTCCGAAGAAAAAACCAAGGGGCCCCAACGGGAACAAGCGGCAACCTACCGAGTGTTGTTCGTGTTGCGAGTAGTAGGGCAACTCCCAAGAAATAGCCTCCCATCTGTCGAAGCCTCCGAAAAGGTCCCGGCAGCCAAGCAGTAGCGGAAAATCGAGCCCGCCGCCGGGTATCGACAGGTTTTCCCCACGGCAACACTCTGCCGCCGATGGTCTTTCGCGGCAGGCGAGCGCGCGATTGTCCGGTAATTCTCGGCTCATCGCTTCATCGCCCACTCAACCGAGAGCGCGGCGGTGGATCGACTCGCTTGGCCCGTGGTAGAATCGACCGTTCATTCGATGCACGCAATTCACAGCCAAAAAAGGGACCAGGTTTAATTTGTGCGAAGCACCCTCCGGGCCGTTCCGGCAAATTAAACCTGGTCCCTTTTTTGGCCCAAATAATTCACGAAGGATACCGCCAAATGGACGAACCGCTCGGCATGAAAACCGAACAGGAAATGGAAACCGAACAGGAAATCAGCACCGCCGAGGTCGAAGCAACCTCGTCCGAGTTCCTGCACGCCTGGAAGCAACTCATCAGTACAACCAACTGGGAGAAAGGCCGAATCATCTGCCGGTGGCGACAGGCCCTGATCGAGACCGACGCACCGACCCAAAGCTATTCCGACGAGGCCTGGAGTCGCCGGGTGGGCGGCGTGACCGGGCAACACGTGGGCCGGCTCCGCCGAGTTTATGAGCGGTTTGGCCAGAGCCGCCAACAGTACTCCGGCCTGTACTGGAGCCACTTCCAGGCCGCCTCGGATTGGAACGATGCCGAAATGTGGCTGGAAGGAGCGGTTCAGGGTTGCTGGTCGGTTGCCAGGATGCGGGATCAGCGCTGGGAGGCCATGGGCGCTGGGGCCGACAAAAAGCCTCGCGATGAAGATATCATCGTGACCGAGCTTGACGAAGACGGCGAACTGGCCGACGACCTCGTGCCGGAGACGATCTCGGAGTCGTCCGCCCTGGTGCAGCCGGCCGACGATGAGTTATCGGCGGCCGATGTGCCGGTCGACGTGCCCGACGATGTGCCGCTCGCCCCGGATCAACCGCCGGGCGAGCCCGTCCGCCCGTTCGAGAACCTGCCCCAATTGCCCGACGATCTGAACGAAGCGTTCGAACAGTTCAAGCTGGCGATTGTCAATCACAGAGTTGCCGGTTGGAAAGAAGTCACCTGCGACGAGGTGCTGGACGTGCTGGATGCCTTGAGGGAATTGGCCCTGGCGCCGATGGAAGGCTGAGCCTGCCTGTCACCTTTTTCCGCGCGGCACGCAATGCGGAACAGAACCGACGGATTGCGCCGTTGCTTGCCTGAACTGGCCGCCCAGTGGCCTTGGGGAAAGCGAATCCCTTGTTCACTGGCAAGCAGTGCAACCGTACAGGCCTGTTCCGCATCGGCCGTTGACACCCAATCTCGTCGGCACGGTCACCCCAATGTCCGGGACCGACGATGGATGGCACTCACGGTCGGTAGGTTTCCCATTTCCCGCCCGCACCCTAGTCATCGTAAAACGGTTCCAACGGTCTTAACGTGAATGGCGCCTGAACCGGAAACTCTTCTCGATATGCCGCAGGTTCTCGCGGCCATGCCGGTTGTACTGGTTCTGTCGAGAAAATGGGGCCATTGCAGTGCCAAGGGAAACCAGGGATTGCATGCCCGTCAGTTGAATCAGGCAGGCGGGGAGAGGTCAAAGGTCGGAGGTCGGAAGTCGGAATCCAGCCGCTTGCGGCTTCGCACCCTCACCCCTCACCCCGGCCGAAAAAGGGACCAGGTTTAATTTGTGCGAAGCACCCTCCGGGCCGTTCCGGCAAATTAAACCTGGTCCCTTTTTCGGCCTCGCCCCTCGCCCCGATGCAGTAAAGGTGCTTGTCCGCGCGGATCAGTATTTGCCCGTGGCTGATTGCCGGCGAGGCGTAGCAATTCTCGCCGAGCCGGTTGATGGCCACCACGTCGAACTTCTCGGCCGGGCGGATGATCGTCGTGACCCCTTCGTCGGAGAGGAAATGCACCAGCCCATCGGCCAAAACTGGCGAGGCGCTGTAGTGCGGTCCGATCCGCTTCATCCAATGCCGCTTGCCGGTCGACGCCTCGAACAGGCTGGCAATACCCAAATCGGAAACTACCAGAAAGTACTTGCCACGGCCGCCGATGATCGGCGAAGGGACATACGAACAACCCTTGGTCGTGTGCCAGGCAACGTGCGTATCGGTTACGTTGCCGTGTCCGTCGGGTCGGATACCCATAATATGAAACTCGGGAAAGCCGGCCGTGAGGAACAACAGCTTGCCGTTGTAAACCAGCGAGGCAACGAACTGCTCGGTCGGGCCGTCGATGATCCAGTGACGCGAGCCGTCGCGCGGATCGTAACTGGCCACGCACAAGCTGCCCGACAGAATCATCTGCGTCCGCCCGTCGATCTGGCGGATGATTGGGGTGCAGTAGCTTCGGGTTTTGTTTTCGCGGGGAGTCTTCCAGACGGTTTTTCCGGTCTGGCGATCCAGCGCCACAAGATATGCATCGCCGTCGTGGTCGCCGTTGATTATCACCAGGTTCTCGAACAAGAGCACGGAACTGGAATATCCGTGTACGCTATAGAACTCGCCGGGTTGGGCGACCCAAAGTTGCCGGCCGTCGAAATCGTAGGCGGCCACGAACATCACACCCGGCGTGACCCGGCGCCGGTCTTTTCGTTCGGGCGGCAATTCGCGCCCGGGATGCGATTCCAGAAAGGACACGTACACCCGTTGACCATCGGTGGCCGGCGTGCTGGAGCCGCGGCTGTTCAGACGGTGTAGCTTTTCCAAAGGGGATTTCACAACCACTCTCTGCCAGAGTTCCCGGCCCGACCTCCGATCCAAACAAATCAGGACCCGGTCTTCGGTCCCTTCGCGACAGGTCACCAGGAAGATGCGATCTTCCCAGACAATGGGCGATGCGTGTCCCTTACCGGGTATTTCCACCTTCCAGGCGATGTTCCGACTCGCGTTATCGCCCGCGTTATCGCCGGCCGGACCGTTCCAACGGATCGGGATGTTCTGCTCCAGGCTGGTTCCGTCGCCTCGTGGCCCACGCCAACAAGGCCAGTTTTCCGCCATTGTCGGCCTGCCGCGGGAAATCACAAGCGCGCACAAACACGCAACTACTATGGGAATTGACCGTTTTCGCATGGGTAAGTCCTCGGCGATCTGGTTGGGAGGATCCTCTCGGGTGGGTGAACAATACTAATAGTAACACTAAGCCGAAAAAGGGACCAGGTTTTATTTGTGCGAAGCACCCTCCGGGCCCTTGCGGCAAATTAAACCAGCTCCCTTTTTAGGCTCCAGGCAAGTAGCCGGGC
>JAUWJC010000303.1 GCA_030607895.1 Pirellulales bacterium | reverse complement strand
CTGGTGGACATCCGAGGAGAGCTACGTTCCCAAGAAGCCCACGCTGACGATTCCGGCGCTCGACGTTGCGTCCGCTCCGCCGCTGCGTTACCGGGAGGCGTACTACCTCGATGCGCTTGGCGGCGTTTTCGCCGCACGGCAGAAATGCAACGGCCACGCCTGCAGGGTTCCGCCCGAGTACGGAGGCCACTATCGGTTCGCCGGATTCGTTCACACCTTCTACCCGCTTTTGCCGCCTGGAAAGTACTTCGCCGAGCATCCCGAGTGGTACAGCCTCATCAAGGGAAAGCGAACCACCGACCGGGCGCAGCTTTGCCTGACCAACGAGGAGATGCGCAAGGAGTTGGTCCGCAATGCGACCTCCCGACTGCGAAAAGACCCCGGCGCGGGAATAATCTCCATCAGCCAGAACGATTGGCACAATCCGTGCCAGTGCGACCGGTGCCGGGCGGTGGTGAAGGAGGAAGGCTCGGAGTCGGGGCCGCTGGTGCATTTCGTCAACGCCGTGGCCCAGGATATCGAAAAGGAGTTCCCCAACGTGCTGGTCGAGACACTGGCGTACCAGTACACGCGCACCCCGCCGCTTCACGTGAAGCCACGCCCCAACGTGATCGTCCGTCTATGCTCGATCGAGTGTTCCTTCGTGCAACCGCTGGGCAAGGGCACGCAAAACGAGAAGTTCCGCGGCGATATCGAGGGCTGGAGCAAAATCGCGCCGCAACTGTTCGTCTGGAACTACGTGACCAACTTCTCGAACTACATCTTGCCGCATCCGAACATGCGGGTATTGGCGCCGAACCTCCGGTTTTTTGTCGATCACAACGTGGTGGGTCTGTTTGAACAGGGCGACTCGCAGTGTTCGGTGGGCGATTTCGTTCGCTTGCGGGCGTGGCTGCTGGCCCACCTGATGTGGGATCCGCGGCGCGACGACAAGGCGCTGGTGCGTGAGTTCCTCGATGGATACTACGGCCCGGCGGCTCCCCATCTCCTTGCCTATCTCGATCTGGTTCACGACGCGGCCGGGCGATCCGACGTGTATCTGCGTTGCTTCATGCACGATACGGCGGCCTGGCTCACACCGGCCGACGTCAACAAAGCGACAAAGCTCTTCGACAAGGCGGCCAAGGCCGTTGCCGGCGATCCGGTGCTCTCGTTGCGGGTGCGTCGAGAACGCATGCCGCTGGATCACGTGTGGCTCAAGCGTTACGACTTGCTGAAAAGGACGGCGAAAACCAGCGGCACGGAGTTCCTCGGGCCAAAGGACCCGGCGGCCGCGTGCGAGGAGTTCATCCGCCAGGCACATCAGTTCAAGGTGCGCAATTCCCGCGAAGCGCGACCGTTCTCGGATTACGAAAAGAAGCTCCGCCGGCGATTTCGTCCGCCCGGCCCCCCGCCGGAAAAGTGCAAGGGCCTTTCGGAAAACGACTGGATCGACATACAAGACAACCAATTCCGGTTGGCCAACGAACACGAATGGGCCGCTATCGCGGACGACCCGGCAGCCTCCGACGGAAAAGCGGCCCGAATGCCCGGTAACCACCATGAGTGGGCCGTTTCGTGTCCGATATCAGCCGATCTGAGTTGTGGCAATCCGTGGCACTGCTACGTTGCCGTGCGCTGCGAAGCGAAAACCAAGAGCGGTCCCGCCATGACGCTGGGCATCTACGATTATCGCACGAAGCGGGGGATTGCGTCGCGTGGGGTGGAAGTCAAGCAGTGTGCGGGTGACAAGTACTACGTGGTCGATCTGGGTGCATACGATCTTGGCGGCCAAATGATTTTTTGGGTGGCCCCGCCCAATAGACCAGACGAAGTGACGGCCGTGTACGTCGATCGGATATTCATGATTCGCAAGTAACCGTTGATTACATGCCAATTCACTCGCCCGCCGCAAGCTGCACGGGAACGGTCACTTCACGACCGCCGCGCGCGACGGTCACCAGTACCTTGTCGCCCGGCTGCTTGCTCTCGATAATCTCCAGGAAGTCGTCGGCTGTTTTGATTCGTTTGCCGTCAACGCCGACAATCAGATCGGCGGCCGATAGGTCGATGCTTTCATATACGAAGGGCCCCTGTCGTTTGCGGACGATTCGCGGCCCTTTCAGGCCTGCCCGTTCGGCCGGTCCGCCGGGAATTAGCGTGGCGATTAGCAGCCCGTGCTCGGTTTGATACACCCGGGCGATGCCGATTTCGGGGCGGATGACGCGGCCGCTTTTGATCAGTTGGGGTACGACGCGGGCGACAGTGTTGATTGGTATGGCGAAGCCCACCCCGGCACTGTCGCCCGTGCTGCTGGCGATTGCCATGTTCATGCCGATCATTCGGCCGTGCGTGTCCAGCAGCGGACCGCCCGAACTGCCCGGGTTGATCGCCGCGTCGATCTGGATAATGGACTTCATCGTGCGGTGATTTTTTTTGCTGGGAAGCGAACGGTTCAGGCTGGAGATGATGCCCGTCGTCAACGTTCGCTCCAACCCGAACGGATTGCCGATGGCAAGCACTCGCTGGCCGACACGAAGCCGGGTAGAGTCGCCGAAAGTGACCGGGTAGAGCGACTCGCGCGGGGCGTTAATCTTGATAACCGCCACGTCTGAAGTCGGATCCTGGCCGACCGGCTTGGCCGAGTAGCTTGTGCCGTCGAACAGATTCACCTGTATCTCGCGGGCACCGTCGATCACGTGAAAGCTGGTCAGGACGTGCCCTTGCCGATCGAGCACCGAGCCACTCCCTTCACCCTCCGAGGGAATCTCGATCAGAAACAACCGGCTGGTCGTGGCGCTTTTCGTCGTAATGTTGACCACGCTCCGATTGACGTTCTCGTAGACCACCACGTTGACGCGTTCCTCGGGCGTCAAATCGGAGTAGTCGGCCGGCGCCGCCGGTTGCGTGGGAGCCGGCAGTTGTCGCAAAGGCTCCTGGGCCGCGGATTTCGACTCGCTCTCGGGCGGATCATACAAACCGATTGCCAGCACGCCGCCCAAGACGGCTGAAAGGACGCACAAGATGGCGGTTTTCTTCATATCGGATGTCTCCGTAGCCGAAGTCGTTCGGCCGCCCCACGTTGCCTGGCGCGTCGCCTCAGCTTGTCACCAAAAGGGCATCCTGCGCCTTGCGAGGAAGTTTGACGAGGATGAAATACGATTTAGGATACAAGTAGTCTTCCCCGGATTCGTCGATAACTCGCAAGTAGCCGTCTTTTGCCGCCCGTTCGTCAGGGAAGACTTCGTACACCTTGCGTAATTCCAGATCGTCGCACTCGTCGTTCTTCACGCACAGCGCAAACTTGTGTTCTTTCCGTTGTGTTGCCAGCGTCACGTCTCGCCTTGCTCCTGTCGCTTGAACGTAGGGTCGGAAATGCTCCCTGCCATTTCTCTGACGGATCGTTTCCAATCGTCAGCGGCCAACAGCGGCTGTCTCGCGGTCGGCTCGAGCAGTTCCACCGTGATTCTAACCTCACGGTTGGCATCCGGCATTCCAACCGGGATCGCGAGCTTCAATAAGCCGTCCGGTCCTACCCTTGATCTTACTTCAATATGCGTCATGTCGATTCTCCGGTCCGAAAAAGGGGACAGGCACCGTCGGCATACCGGAAACTCCCGAAAAAACCAGCCCGTGACGGAGCCAGTCCCCATTTTCGGACTCCCCTCCTTACAGTTTGAGATTCTAACCCGCCGGCACGGTCGAGGCAAGAGTTGTACATGTCAAAGCTCAAACGGCCAGATTCGCGGAATCAGGGCCAACGCGGTGATCGCCACCAGCACCGCCAGCGGCCAGCCGACCCGCAGGTAATCGCGTGGCCGGTATCTGCCGGGGCCCATCACCATTAGGTTGGTTTGATATCCGACGGGCGTAATGAAACTGAGCGAGGCCGCTAGGGCGATGGCCATCACGAAAGGCCTTGGACTCAGCCCGCTCACGGCGGCCGTGGCCACTGCCAACGGAAACAACATGGCCGCCACCGCAACGTTTGTGATCAACTCGGTAAAAATCACGGCCAACAGGTAGAGCACCGCCAGTAGAACATACGGATGCCCTTGTCCCACGCCGTCGACCAGCAGCTTGGCAATTGTCTCGGCGGCCCCGCTCGCTTCCAGCGCGCGTCCCAATCCAAGCGCGGCGGCAATTGTGACCAGCACCTGCAGATCGATGACCGATCGGGCTGCGGCCACGGGCAGGCAGCGGAAGACGATCATCAGAGCGGCAATTGCCAGGGCCGCCACCGCGGGCGAGGTCATTCCGTCGGGAAGAACCCCCCGGCCGATCCAACTGGTTGCGGCAAGCCAGGCAACCAAGATCACCACCAGTGCAACGGCCAGCCACGCCCGGTCGTTCCGCCTGCCCATCGAGCCCTCCACGCTGGCCACCAGGTAGAAGTGCCGGCTGTGCCGGAAGCGGTCGGCGAACTCGGTTCGGGTTTGCAGAAGCAGCGTGTCGCCGGCCTTTAGCACGACATCGCCAACCTTGTTTGGCAGCCGGGCACCGTTGCGGTGGACGGCCACCACCGCCGCGTTGTAAAGCTGCCGGAAATTCGCCGCGCGTACCGTCGTGCCGATCAACGGCGATGAACTGGAAACAACCGCCTCCGAGAGGTGCCGCTGCCTCCTCGCGCCGGGTTGTATCTCGTAGGTCATGTCGGCGGCCGGAACCAGGCCGGGTATCTTCACCAGGTCCACAATCGTGGTGACCACGCCGGTGAAGATCAGCCGGTCGCCTGCATAAATTACGTCGCTCGGCGCAACCGGCGTAATGATATCGTCTTCCCGGTTGATCTCGATCAGAAACAAGCCGCGCAGATGTCGCAGCCCGGCCTCTTCGATAGTTTTGCCGATCAACCGGCACTCGGGCTGGACGAGTATCTCGACCAGATACTCGCGACGTTGTTCGTCGAGCCGTTCGATCAGTTCGGTCCGGTTTGGCAACAGCCGGCGCCCGAACAGCACAAGGTACAGGCCGCCAACCAGCGCACAGGGCAATCCGACCTGTCCGATCTCAAACAGCGTCATGTCGTCCAGCGCCAGCCGAAAAGCGGGGGTGTATTGCCGATCGGCCGGCCGTCGGGCGTCGGTCTGCCGCTCCTTCTGCAACATCCCGTTGACCACGATGTTCGTGCTCGTGCCGATCAGCGTGCAGGTCCCGCCCATAATGGCCAGATAACTCAGCGGAATCAGCATTCGGGAAGGCGAGACGCCCCGCTTGCGACACCAATCCAACACCACGGGCACAAACATGGCCACGACGGGTGTGTTGTTGATAAAGGCGGAGATTCCCAACACGGCAATGCCAAGGCGGAGCATGGCGGCGTTGGCCGTCCGGGCGGTTCCCAGCAAGCGATTTCCCAACCAATCCAGAACGCCGGTCGAGCGGAGCCCGGCTGCCACCACGAACAACGCGCCAATCATCAGCACGGCCGGGTTGGCGAAGCCGCTGAGCGCTTCGGCAGGTGTTATCACACCCAGCAGCGTCACCCCAATTAGCCCCCCAAGAAACAGCAAGTCGGCCGCCCCACCGCGACGCATCTGTAATCCGGCGAACACTGCCACTGTAATCAAAATGCTGATCCAGGCGTCGGGCGACATATCAGGGGTCGGGGGTCAGGGG
>JAUWJC010000646.1 GCA_030607895.1 Pirellulales bacterium | reverse complement strand
ACGTCCCGCCGGCACCGATTCCAGTCGAAACCGTCCCACCGGCTCCGATTCCCGTCGACACGACTCCACCGGCCCCGATACCGCTGGAAGCTTCGCCGGAGGAGTCCGTGCCGCCCGCACCAATACCAGTGGGTCCCGTGGAGCCCGGCCCGAGCATCGCGGCGGAGGGAAAGGAATCGGCAGACAAGGCAAAGCCTTCCCCCGATGCCAAGCCCCATCCGATCCTGTTGACCGAGGACCAGCGGCAGCAGCAAATTGTCTCCGGGCAACGCCGGCAGCGTGGCCGCAAGGCGTTGGGTGTTCGCGAAGAACTCCAAGAGCGCGAAGAGGAAGGCGCGTGGGCGATTTTTTGGCGCGACCTGATGGAGAATAACCGGAGTTGGGTCGTCAGCATGGCGGTTCACGTGGCGATTATCGTGACGTTGGGGCTCCTGACGCTGAGTCTACCCAACCGGCAAATCGAGCTGGTCGCATCGGCCGACGTTCCCGAGGAGTTGGATTTCGAGGAGTTCGACGATCTGGAAATCGACCAGGCCGACATCGATCAGACCGCCACCGACATTGTCGACCGGCTGGAACCCGACCGCCTGGAACCGATGGTCGACATGGAGTCGGCGGCCGAAGGGGTCGATGCCGCCTCGGTCGAGCTTAGCACCGTCGGTTTGGAGAAAGCACCCTTCAACGATTTGCTCAGCGAGGCCGGCCGCGGCACCGGGCAAGCCAATGCGCGTGGCACGGGCAAGGGGAAGCAGGGCACCGGGCTTGGGCTTGGCGGATCGGGGCGAGGGCTAGGTGGCCGTGGCGGACGACGGGGTACGGCGATTAAACGCGGGGCCACCAAGGAAAGCGAAAACGCCGTCGATCTGGCCCTCAAGTGGCTGGCCGCTCATCAACTCCCCCGATGGAAGCTGGTCGTTTAACCATTGCCTGGCGCCAAGCTGCCAAGGCAAATGCCGCAACCCCGGGAAAATGCCCGAGGCCCGAAATGCAGCCACCGCTTTCGGTATTCTGCCATTTCTCGGCGCGGGCCACACACACCAGGTTGGCAAGTATCAAACGACTGTCGCCGCCGGGTTGAACTACCTGATTCGCAAAATGGAAGTGAAGCCGGAGGGTGGCAGCCTGTTCGAGCCGGGTGGGCGGATGTATTCGCATGGGCTGGCCACCATCGCGCTTTGCGAAGCGTACGCAATGAGCCTGAGTCCCGACGGCCTCCGCCGTCGCGCCGCGCATTCCTACGACGGAACCGGTGAGCCGAGCCCCAGCCAGACGCTCAGAATGAAGCTCAAGATTGGCAAGGCCAAGAATGCTATCCGCCTGCAAATCGCTTCGCTAGGCCGGGCGGCTCAACTGGCGCTGAACTACGTGGTTTACGCCCAGGACCCAAACGGCGGCGGATGGCGATATCAGCCACGGCAGCCGGGCGATACCTCGGTCGTCGGCTGGCAGTTGATGGCCCTGATGAGCGGCCGGATGGGATATCTCAACGTCGATCCGCGGGCCTTCGCCAAGGCCACCGCGTACGGGTGCAGTCGCCCTGATGCCAAGGATTTCAGGGGATTTTCAGTATCTTTTAAGTGTAGTCGCTGCTGAGTTCGGCGTCAAGTAGGTGGATTGCTATTGCAAAGGAGGCGATTTTCCCGAGGATT
>JAUWJC010000032.1 GCA_030607895.1 Pirellulales bacterium | reverse complement strand
GAAACCATGCTCGACCAGTGTTACCTTGCGGTTGTGATCGCCCGCGTGCATCCCGCGAACTTGTGGTACGGTAACATGCGATTCGTCCACAAACAGGAGAAAATCGTCAGGAAAGAAGCTGAACAGCGTATCGGGTGGAGTCCCCGGCGGGCGGCCGCTCAAGGGACGACTGTAGTTTTCGATTCCCGGGCAATATCCCATCTCCTGCATCATTTCGATGTCGAATCGGGTCCGCGCGCTCAGGCGCTGGGCTTCCAACAACTTGCCCTGCTCGCGGAACAGTTCCAGCCGCCCGTTCAACTCCTCCTTGATTTCGTCGATCGCACTTGCGATTCTCTCCTCGGGCAGCACGAAGTGCTTGGCCGGATAGACGAACAGTTGGTTCTCGTGACGGATCACCTCGCCCGTGGTCGGATTGATCAACGAAAGCTGCTCGACCTCGTCACCCCAGAACTCCACCCGCATGGCAAACTCTTCGTATGAAGGATATATCTCGACGCAGTCACCCCGCACGCGGAACTTGCCCGGCTCCAGCGAGATGTCGTTCCGCTGGTACTGGATATCGACCAGCCTGGCCAGCACCCGATCGCGGTCGATTTCCTGCCCAGTGCTGAGCCCCACCATCATCTCCCGATAGTCCTCCGGCGATCCCAACCCGTAGATACAGGAGACGCTGGCCACGATGATCACGTCGCGACGACTGACCAGCGCGCTGGTGGCGGCCAGCCGCAAGCGATCGATCTCCTGGTTGATCGAGGCGTCCTTCTCGATGTAGATATCGCGTTGGGGGATGTAGGCCTCGGGCTGGTAGTAGTCGTAGTAACTGACGAAGTAGCTGACGGCGTTGTGCGGGAAGAACTCCTTGAACTCGCTGTACAACTGCGCGGCCAGGGTCTTGTTGTGCGACATCACCAAGGTGGGCCGCTGGACCGCCTGGATGACGTTAGCCATCGTAAACGTCTTGCCCGAGCCGGTCACGCCCATCAATACCTGGTCGTGGTGGCCCTGGCGGAGGCCTTCGACCAATGCTTCGATTGCTTGTGGCTGATCGCCGGCCGGCTGGAAGGGACTTTCGAGTTGAAACACCTGCCGAAATTCCTTGGAGTCTTCCGTTGCAACTCCTTACGAAAGCTAAGTTACCCGACGAGGCTCGGGACCGCAACCAGAGTCGGAGGTCGGAAGTCGGAGGTCGGGCGCTTGCGGCTTCGCACGGTACAATTGCGGTTTTGCTATCAGCCATCAGCTATCAGCTTTCAGCTTTCAGCAGTCAGCTATCAGCAGTCAGTTTTGAGTCGGAACCGTAGCCGCGAGGTGCCTGTCCCCTTTTTCCACGGTACTCGGTATTCGCCGTCCGAAAAAAGGGACAGGCACCGTCGGCAAACCGAAAACTCTCGTGAAAACCAGCCCGTGACGGAGCCAGTCCCCATTTTCGGACTCCCCTCCTTACAGTTTGAGAACTGTACAAGTTGTGCCGGCCTACGGCTGCTTGCTAAGGCTGAAGATTGGCAGGAGGAGGGCCATGCCGATGCCGCCGACTACTACGCCCATCACGCTAATCATGATTGGCTCGATCATCGCGGTGGCGGTTTTCAGGGCGTTGTCGACTTCCTGGTCGTAGTAGGAAGTGACTCGTTCGAGCACGTAGTCGAGCTTGCCGGTTTCCTCTCCGGATGAGATCATCTGGACCAGAACGTTTGGGAAGAGCGGGTTGCCGGCCAGCACATCGCAAATTTTCTTGCCGCCGGTGACCTGATCGAGGACGTCTTCCCAGAGCTTCTCGTAGTAGTAATTGCCCGACACCTCACCCGACAGCTTGATCGAATCGACGATCGACACGCCGTTGGCCAACATGGTTCCCAGCGTGCGGATGCTTCGGCTGATGATAACCTTTCTGAACATGGGCCCGAGGATGGGCATGTTGATTTTGAGCCAGTCGAGAGCTCTTCGTCCTTGCTCGGTTCGCTTGCCGAGGATGAAACCGACGATTAGCAGCACAATAACCACCGCCCAGATGTACCAGTAGCCCAGGATCACGTCGGAGATGGCCATCATGATAAGGGTAGGTTTCGGTAGGTCGGTCCCCTTTGATTTGAACATTGGGGTGAACTTGGGCAGGATGTAGGTTAGCAGGAAGATCGTCACGCCGACGGCCAGGACCATCATCACGGTCGGATAGGCCATGGCGGCGCGGACCTTGCCTCGGCTTTCCACTTCCTTGCGGAGGTAGTTTGCGATCCGATCGAGCATGGAGCCCAACGAGCCGGTAGCCTCGCTGGCCTTTACCAGCGAAACATAGGTTTTGTCGAACAGTTTGGGGTGCCGTGCCAGTGCGGAGGAGAAGTCCTCGCCGCCTTCGACCGAGTCTTTCAGGTCCGTAAGGATTTTCTTCAGCGTGGGGTTTTCCTCCTGATTGATAATTCCGGACAGCGCGGACGAAAGCGTTATGCCGGTGTCGGTCATGATGGCCAACTGACTGGTGAGATAAATGATCTCGTTCTTGGTGACGCGGCGCGCGAACAGCCCCCCTTCCTCGGACCCGTCGCCTTCCTCCAACTCAACGACTTGAAATCCATCGCGGCGGAGTGGCTGCGTGGCGTCTTCGGCGCTGCTGGCGTCGATGGTGCCGTTATGGGTATTCCCCAGCGGGTCGCGAACGCGGTATTGGAATGTCATTTTAGGGGTCAGGGGTCAGGGGACAGGGGACAGGGGACAAGGGACAAGGGTCAGTTGCGAAGCCGCAAGCGGCTCGTTCCGACGCCACTCTCAACTCTCAACTCTCAACTATCAACTCTCAACTATCAACTCTCAACTCTCAACTTTCAACTCTCAACTACCCACTGTCATGTCGCCGGCGATATGGAATATCTCCTCGATCGTTGTAATTCCTTCGCGGACCTTTCTGAATCCGTCATGGCCCAGCGTGATCATGCCACCGCGCGTTGCGATTTTCCGGATGTGACTGACGGACGGATCGGAGACGATAGTGTCGCGTAATTCGTCGTTGATAACCAACAGTTCGTGGATTCCGATACGGCCTTTGAAACCCGTGTTGCGACAGCTCTTGCAACCGACGCCCCGGTAGAACTTCTCGAACTCGAAGCCCATCCGCTCGAGGGCTTTTCGCACGTTTCGCGGCGGTTCGTAAGTTTGGCGGCACTTGGCGCATACGCGGCGGACGAGCCGCTGCGCAAGGATCATGTTCAAGGCCGCTCCGATCAGGTACGATTCGACACCCATGTTGATGAGCCGGGTAATGGCCGAGCAGGCGTCGTTGGTGTGGAGTGTACTAAAGACGAGGTGTCCGGTGAGCGCGGCCTGGATAGCGGTTCGGGAGGTTTCTTCATCGCGGATCTCGCCCACCATTATCACGTCTGGGTCTTGCCGCAACAGGGTGCGCAGCGCTTTCGAGAAAGTAAGCCCGATCTTGGGTTGCACTTGGAACTGGTTGAGCAGCGGTAGGTGATACTCGATCGGGTCTTCCACCGTGCAGACGTTGTTCTCCATCGAGCTGATGGAGTTGAGCGCCGCATATAGAGTGGTTGATTTTCCGCTGCCGGTGGGGCCGGTCACCAGGATGATCCCGTTGGGTGCCCGGATGCTCTCCTGAAACGTCCCGAGGATGTCTTCGGCGAAGCCGAGGTCTTCGAGTTTGAGCGAAACGCCGCGGGTATCGAGCACTCGGATTACGGTTTTCTCGCCTTTGGTGGTTGGGAACGTGCTCACGCGGAGGTCGATCTTGCGGCCTTCGAGCATCACGTTGACTCGCCCGTCCTGAGGCAAACGGCGCTCGCTGATGTCCATGGAGCCCATGATTTTGATTCGGCTGCTTACGGCCGGGAGCAAATGCAGTGGCACCTCCAGCGATTTGTACAGCCGGCCGTCGATTCGATAGCGCACCCGCAGACACCGCTCACCCGGCTCGATGTGGATATCGCTGGCCCCTTCCTTAACTGCGTTGACGATGATGTAGTTGACCAACCGGATGACGGGCGATTGGCCGGCGATCTCCTCGACGTCGCCGATATCCTCGATTGCATCTTCAATCAGCGTCACGTCTGCCGTTTCGGAGTCTTCGATGATGTCGTCGATGACGAAGACCTTGGAATTCGGCAGATTGGTTATCAACCGCCGGATGTCCTTGGGCGTGGCGGCGACAATCTGTACGGCCAGTCCCGAAAGGCCGCGGATCTCGTCGATCAGGAACAGGTTGGACGGTTCCGAGACGGCGATCGTAAGCGTGCCGCGGATTACAAACAGCGGCAGGACCAGGTTGTTTTCGGTGTACTCCTTGGGCAAGACGTCGACGACCTTGGGATCGTACATACGCGCGTCGAGCTTGGCGTAGGGAACGCCGTACTCGGCGGCCAGGCACTCGACGATGTGGTCTTCGGTGCAGTACTCCAGATCGACCAGAATCTCGCCGAGCAGTTTGTTACGTCCGGTCTGGCTTTGCCGCGCGAGGGCCGCCTGCAGATACTCTTCCGATATGTAGCCTTTGGCCACCAGCAGGTCGCCAAGGCGTCGCGGAGCGGAAATAGCGGCGGAATCGGTCATTTGAGGGTTGAGAGTTGAGAGTTTAGGGTTGAGAGTTTAGGGTTGAGAGTTGAGAGTTGAAAGTTGAAAGTTTAGGGTTGAGAGTTTATGGTTGAGAGTTAAGGGTTGAGAGTTTGCGGTTGAGAGTTTAGGGGCAAGCGTTGGGAGGAGGCGTTGCAGAGTTGCGAGTCGCGTGATGCTTTCAACCTTAAACATTCAACTCTCAACTTTCAACTCTCAACTCTTAACTCTCAACTCTTAACTCTCAACTCTCAACTTTCTATTGAAAGCTCTTCACGGCGTCGATGACGCTATCGAATACTTCCAGTTGTTGGTCGAGCCTGGTGATCTCCAGTATCTTGTGATTTGTGGCGTTGGTCGTGGATATCTTGATATCGCCGTTCTCGCCTCGGAGTTTTTCCTGGGCCTCCAAGAGCAAGGTCAGTCCGACGCTGTCGAGTATTTCAGTGTTGTCCAAGTCGAGCACGACGTTGCTGCGTTCGAGTGTCCCGATGAACGACTCGAACTCACCGGCCTGCTCGGAGCCGAGTTCCTCCGGGGTGTGGACGACGATCACGTTGCCGAAGATTTCGGTTGGCAAGTTCATCTGATCAGTGGTCAGTGGTCAGTGGTCAGTGGTCAGTTGTCAGGCGCTGGTCGAAGCGGTGGCGACCGGTTCGCCGAGGATTTCCTGCACGGTGGCGAGTAACTCGCGTGGGCTGAAGGGTTTGGAGATCAGGCCCTTGACGTTCCACTTCCCGGCCAACTCTTCCTGGCTAAGCTCGAATCCCTTGGCAGTGAGCATCAGTACGGGAATATCGGCCGTTTCGGGGTTTTCGCGTACCCGCTTAACCAGCCCAAACCCGTCCAGCCGAGGCATTTGGCAGTCGGTGATGAGCAGGTCGGGCTTGCGCTGTTGTATCAACTCCCAGCCTTCTTCACCGTCGCCGGCTATGCGAACGTCAAAGCCGGCCCGCTTGATCTTGAATTCGGCGGCGCGGAGAATGTGAATCTCGTCGTCGCAGAGCAGAACACTTTTTGACACGGTTTGGGTTCCTTGTGCTAAGGTTTGTGCAACCTATTTCATCTGCCCGGAACTTGGTAAGGTGATGGTAAACGTGCTTCCTTGGCCCTCGATGCTGCTGACGGTGAGGGTGCCCCCGTGGACGTCTTCGACAATGTGCTTGGCCAGCGGGAGGCCGAGCCCGGTGCCGGCCGCCATCTCCTTATTTTTCTTGACGCGGTAGAATTTCTCGAAGACGCGGCGGCAGTCCTCTTCGCTCAGGCCGACTCCGGTATCCTCCACTTCAAACTGCACTTCGTTATCCACCAGACGGCTGCGGAGCGTTACCCGCCCGCCTTGGGGTGTGTACTTGATGGCGTTCGACAGCAGGTTGATGGCCGATTGGAGCATCATGTCGCGGTCGGCCAGCACGCCGAGGTACATTGGACTCAGGTCGCTGACCAGTTCGATCTGTTTGGCCTCGGCGGCCGGCTGCACCACGCCGGCGGCCTCGTCGAGCAACTCGTTGAGCGGCCGGTTCTGCTTATCGACGTTTACCACCCCGGCCTCTATGCGAGCCAGGTTGAGCATGTTGTCGACGAGTCGGCGGAGCCGGTCTGCCTGGCTGTCAATCACATCGAGGAATTCCTCCCTGGTCTCTTCGTCCTCGGCATCGCCGTCGAGGAGCAACTCGACGTACGCCTTGATTCCGGCCAGGGGCGTTTTCATCTCGTGGCTAACCGACGAGACGAACTCGGCGTTGCGCTTTTGGAGAAGCTTTTGGTCGCCGATGTCGCGGAGCACGGCCACGGCACCCGAAAATTGCGGCTGTCCATCCGACCGATCGTCGGCCGACACAAGTTTCGTGGCAGTGGCGCGGTACCAATTCGATTGGCCGCCGTCGTCGCTGAATTGGAATTCTTCGGTGCGGCTACCGGTGGTTTTGCGATGAGAGGTGGAGGTCAACAACTCGACCAGCTTCTGACAATGGAGCAGATTTCCCAGCGCCCTGTTTTCGACGCTTTGCGAGTCGAAGTCAAAGAGCCGCTCGGCCTTTGGATTAGCCAGGGCCAACTCGTCGTAATCGTCGATGGCGATGATCGGATCGTTTATGCCCGAGAGAATCGCCTCGATTCGCTTGTACTGGGCAGTGATTCGGCGACAGCGGATCTCCAGCGCGGTGCGCGAGTGTTCCGAGTCCTGAAGGCGCTCGCGGTACTCGTCGAGCATTTGACGAACCCGCTGAGTAATACCGTACCACTTGTTGTTCTTTTTCAGCGGCGTCGGTGCGTCCTCGCTGTTGCCGCCGACCGTGTCTTGCCGGCCAGGTTGGCAGAACTTTTGGAAATATTGCTCTGCTGCCAGATACTGTTGCCTGCCGCGGGCGTACAGCAACATGGCCGCGGTGCCGGCCAGAAGGAAACCGGCACAGAACGAGCCAAGACGAACGGACCAAGAGCCGGTGTCTATCAGAAAACCCGCCAGCCAGGCGACGAGCCAGGCGGCCGACACCGTCAGCGCGATGGCCGCGAACACACTGTCGAATCGGGATTTGTTCATTGGAGTCTTACGTCACAACTTTCGCGCGCCGTGCGCACATGTTTTGGGTCTCGTTTAGCCGCCGCGGCCACGCGGCGATGGTTGTTCCCCGACGTAGCCGTCGGGGCTAAACGGTTTTGGTTGCGGCCACCGGCCGCGCTAGGGTTCAGCCGCTGCCTAGCGTTGGATGGTGTACCTCGGGTCGATCCGGCGCGCCTGGCGGAAATTGGCTTCCGCCGCGTCGGACTGACCGAGTTTCACCAACGTCAAGCCCACTAAAAAGTAGGACAGGGCACTGGACTTGTCCAACGAAAGTGCTTGCTGAAGCACAACTTGAGAAGATCGGTAGTCCCCTTGGCGGTAGTACCCGGTGCCCAGCGTACGGTGTAGAACTGCCGAATTGGGAAAGAGTCGCAGCGCGTCTTCGGCGACGGCAACGGCGATGTCCGGTTGGTTGTGTCGCAAGGCCAATACGGCGGCAGAAACCGGGATTTGCGGATTGTCCGGCCTGACGGCGACCGCCTTGCGGATATACGCCAGCGCCAACTCGCCCGAGCCGACCTTTAGGGCCTCGTCGGCCTTGTTCAGCAGGCGGTCCGGCGCTGCAGGATCCAACTGAACCGCAAGATCGATAGATTCGACCTGGTCGCCACGACCGGGCGGGGACAGAACCCGAACGGAATGCGCCGAGGTGTGATCGCTGTTGCGGTCGGCGGAATCGGCGACGGACTGCCCGGCGGTCTGGTGGCTGATGGTATACACTTCGTTTCCGGGTTCAAGTTCCGCTGCCTTTTGATAGTGGACCAGCGCTTCGGTCTCACGGCCAAGCGTGTCGAGCACCAGGCCGTTGGTGTATTGAACCTGGGCGTCGTTCGGCCAAGCGGCCAGCAGATGCTCGGCGTGGGGAGCGGCCTGCTCGGGATTCTTCGAGGCAAGGCACAACTCGATCATCAGAAGCCGGGCGTCGCGGTGAGCGGGGTTTCGGGCGAGCAGCCGCCGGAGGCTTTCTTTGCAGCCTTTGACGTCACCCCGCTTCCACTGGCCCGAGGCGGCCTCGAACTGGGCGAAGTCCCGGCTTTTATCGAAGCGGTCCACGACCTCTTCGGTTCGCTTCTGGCGCTCGGACGATATGTCGTCTGCCGCCGGGTTGGGTGGAAGATTCACAATCGCGCAGCCGGTGGCCGTCACGATTACAAGCCAGGCAACGCAGATCACGAGCAAGACACTTTTCGTTGTGTTCATTGCAACCTCCTGGGTCGCTCGATGTCGCGGTGGCGGCCCGGCTGGCCCGGATCAAAGGGATGAAGCGGCACGACCGGCGGCGCCGCTTCATGCTCCAATTGGTCGAGCAGCCATGGAGCAATGGCATTCGCTTCCAGCGGACTGGGTGGTGCGTCGACGCCCAATTGCTGACCGGCCAGCGTGTGGTCGCCGAAACGGTTACCCTGCCAGATATTGGCACGCAGGTCGATCGCCGCTCGGTTCATGGGATCGAAATGGACCGCCATCTCGGCAAACCGCATCGCCCTTTTCCAATTGCCGGCTTCCCAGGCCTGCTGGGCCAATCGGAAATATCTTCGGCCGATGTAGCGCTTGCCGACAAAGCACATCTTGTCGGCATAGACAGCCTGTCGGCGGTGGAACTCGCAGGCCGCCTTTTCCCCCTCATTGCAGAGGTCCGGCTCGTAGATGATATGCGGCGTGATAAGTACGATGATCTCTTCGCGCAAAATCTTCTCGGTCTTCGTGCGAAACAGCACGCCAACAACGGGCAGATTGCCGAACAGAGGCACCTGGCTGGTGGTGTCGGTGAGCTGCTCGCGCATCAGCCCGCCGATGATTGCCGTACAGCCGTCATGAACCATGATGTTGGTCGTAACTTGCGTTATCGTTTTTTCGGGCAGCGTGAAGTTGCCCTTTTCCTCCACCGACCCGTCGGATATCTCCGGGTGGACTTCCATGCGGATCAACCCGTCGCTGGAGATAAACGGTCGAATACGGAGGATAACGCCCGTGTCGAGGAACTCGACGTTTTGTGCCGAACTGGTCTCGGTAATGGTCGTGTTGATGTAGCCGTCCTGCTTTCCAATCTGGATTTCCGCCCGGTGCTTGTTGATCACCATCAGCCGCGGCGTGGCCATCACTTGGGTGTCGCCGACTGTCTCCAAAGCATCGAGGAACGCGCCTAGGTTGCTGTCGAGGAAGCCAACCTTCAGCGCACCTTTCTCGAACTTGAAATCGGCAAGCGTCGAAGGCGGGTTTCCCAGACCGAACTTGAGGTTGTCCTCCTGCCGCAATAGCTCGAAATTGACCCCGAACTTGTTCTCGTCATCGAGCTTGACCGATAGGATCATTGCCTCGATGTGAACCTGCATGGGACGCACGTCGACTTCGGCCACAATCTGATCGATTTCGGCCAGCACGGCCTCGTAGTCGCGCACCAGTACGGCCTCTCCGCCGGCGAACGAATCGCCTCCGGCCTGCGTGTCGTCCGGCCCGATGCCCACCTCGGAATCGCTGGTCACGCTGACCGTGCCCACCTTGTCGGTCAGCAACGGCTGAATCAACGCCTGCAAGTCGGACGCCTTGACGTAGTTGGGGCGATAGATGCGCGTACCGACCGTGTCCAGAAGCTGTTCCATCGTGTCGAAATCTTCGGGTGTGCCGACAAAGATGAACTTACCCTCACGCTTCGACAGAAAACCGCTCGACTTGAGAATCGCATCCAACGCACTGGTAATATCCACATCGTTGAGCGTCGCGGAGACCTTACCCGTTACGTTCGGACTGGTCAGAATGTTCATGTTCCCCTGGCGGCCCAACAGGTCCAGAACCTCGCGGATGTCGGTATTTTGCACGTTGATTTTCAGATGCCCGTCGCCTTCACCGCCGTCGGCTTTGGTAATCTCGTTCGTGGCCGGGATCGACGATCCGTCGGCGGAGGCGCCCGGTGACGCAGAGCCCCGCGAAGGAGCAGGGGGTGGGACGGGCTCCGGGGCTGCAGCGGCGGACGGGGTAGGCTGCTTGGCCGCATCGGCGCCCGAAAGAAGCTGCTTCTGCAGAATCCTTACGCCTTCTTCCACCAGCTTCGGGTCGATTTGGGTGGGAACCGCCTGATTGGCTACGGCTGGATATGACGGGGCAATGATCGGCCCGGCCGGTTCGCCACCGGCCGGCTCGCCCCCGGCCGATTTGCAACGGTGCGATGGGCGGCTCGTCCGCACTTGCTCCACGACGGGTTGGCCTTCGGCAAGGGCGGACAGGCCGTCCTTGGCATCCGGCGTGGCTGGTTGCGAAGACCCCACCGTATCGCGACAGACAGGCGGATCACTGGAAAAGCCGACGCACAAGGCGAGTCCAACGCCCACGGCGCCAAACAAGCCAAGCAACGTCATGCGACGAAGAGTTCTCATGGGTCGTCCGTGACACCAGAAAAAGGGTTCAGGGTTTAGGGTTCAGAGTTCAGTTGTCGGGGTTCAGGGTTCAGGACTTGGAATTGCACGTTTGCTCGCAAATCTTGAATCCTGAACCCTGAACGCTGAACCCTAATTCCCGCTTCCCGTCAACTCGATTCGACCGGAGGTTGCCGGCCGCGGAATCGTCAAATCATATCGCTTACCCAACCGCTCGAGCACTGCTTTCCACGGATGCACTTCAACCAGGACAAAAGCAATGTGCTGTCCGTCCTTGTCTATCTTGATCGTTTGCCCCAGTTCGTAAGTCCTTCCGTTAATCAGTGCCGCGCGTCGGCGGGAACCGATGACGGTGCTGGAAAGCGCCAATCCCAACTCGCCGGGCGTGGCATCCACGACCACGGGTTGTGGTTTCGGGGCGGCTTTGTTTTTCTCCTCTTCGCCCGGGTCCGTTTTGGCCACTTCCTTTCCGACCGCGCGGAACGGGTCACGCAAGTGGCCAAGTTCCCCGGCCGGCGAGGTGTTCGGATCCTGTTTGATCCATTCGACCAACTGATCCCAAGGGGGCGTGGTGGTGGTCTCCTTTTCCGCGGTGGTTGGTGATTCCTTTGCGACTTCGGCCCATGCGGGCGGCGGCGCGTTGGCTGCCACACTCGAACTTGCCGGTTGATTCGTTGGTTTCTCCTTGACAACCCAGCCCCAGACAAGGGGTGCCCAAAAGTATAAGGCCACTAGCCCAAGCAACCCCAGCACGCCGGCTTTCTTGGGGTTGGCGGTCAACTCACGACGTAGTTGTCTGGTTAGTTTGCTTCCGCTCACGCTACATCCGACAGTCGGTGGCGGGAAATCCCCCGCTTCGGACCGTCTCCTCCTCTATCGGCTATCCGGAGTGTTTACCCTGATCGGAATTTTCCGGATTATCGGCAAAAATACCCAGCACCAGGTTACACTCTACAGTCTTCCCCGTAGGGTCCAGTTCCTCTAGCCGCACTTCTTCTATCCAAATTTCCTGCGGAAGGCTCTCCAGGCTTCTCAGAAACGTGAAAAGCTGAGGAAATGAGCCGGTACACCCCACTGCCAGGGGTGCCTTCCGGAAGGTGTTGTACTCGACGTCGGGTTCCGGATCGAATCGGGTGGTGGTCGCGCCCGCTTCCTTGGCCAGCGTGTGTATCCTGCTAAAGAGGGTGTTGAACTCGTTCTGTGCCGGTGCGTTTTCTTCCCACGCGGCGTTGTACTTCAGCGTCTTGTTGAGCTGTTTCTTGGTTGTTTCCAGTGCGGCGGCAAGGCTGCCGGCCTGGGTGATGAACTCCCGCTTGATACTCAGGTCGTCGCGCAGTTCGCCGATCTCCCGTTGCGTAGGCAAAAAGAAGATGAAAACATATGCCACCGCCAGGCCCGCCAAGGGGACGGTAATAATCCAACTACCGCGATATGATTTCGATTTCTTTTCCATCTAAATACCGTTATTAGGTTACTTCAATAGCATTGCAAAGCCGCGACCAGTGGTCGCACGTTGCGAAGCCGCAAGCGGTCGGATTCCACCTTCATCCTTCATCCTTCATCCTTCATCCTTCCCCTTTCCCCCTTCCGCCTTCCCTTCGGGTCCACCCGGTTGGCCGTAGCCGGGGCGGACGACAACCGTGGCGCTAAATCGCATGGTTCCTTTTGGATCGTTATCATCGCTTTCGATCGAACTGAGCGTGGCCTTCCAGAAGAGGTTCTCGCGACTCAACTGGCCCAGGTATTGGTGCAAGGCGGCGCTTTCGCTGGTGGTGCCGGAGATTGTGACAACGGTTTGGCAAGAGGCCAACTGGCCGCGGAGTTTTCCGAGGTCTTGCTCTGCCGGAGAGAGCTTCTCAAGTTCTTCGTTTTCTGCTTTTCGTTCGGCCTTGGAGAGTCGCTTGGCCGGGTTTCGTGGGCCGGACTTCCGTTCGGAAATGTCGAGTTTTTCAAATGTGACTTCTTCGGGCAGAGGCGCGAGCAAGGCGGCCAGAATTCGGCTGCGCGGCCAGGGGAAGCGCATGGAGGTAAACAATTCGGCGTCGGTCCGGGCGGCCTTCAGTTCCGATTGCATCTCGGCCAACTCGTTACTCTGGGCCACGGCAGTCTCGTGCTGGGACAAGATGGCGTCGAGTTCCGCTTGTGCGCGCCCGTGGGACCGATACTGGCTTATGGCCGCAACGATCAGTATCACCCCGAACGCCGCAACCACAAGCGCGCGCCAGAGCTTCCATTGCCGCTTGGCGTGTTCCTGGTGGTATTCGATTGGTAGGAAGTCAATGTCGTGCATGTTTCTCAGTTCACGTCGCGTAGTGCCAATCCGGCGGCCACGTCCCACTGGCCCGCTCTGCCGGGAAGCGAGTCCTTTTCGTAGCTCCGCAAAGGGTCACCCAATTCGCAATTGACATTCAGGCGGGCAGAGAGCCAGTCGACCAGCGTTTGGTTGGCTTCGCCGCCGCTGAGCACCACCCGGGTAAGCGGCTGACCGCGGAAAGTCACGCTGTAGTAACGGATACACATCGACAGCGCATTTGCCAGCCGGGCGAGAATGGGCCGAACCGATTCGGCAATGCTTTGTGCAATTTCGGGGTCACGCTGGTCGGCGCGGCGGTCGCCGTTGTGACGCCGCAGGGCGGCTGCATCCGCCAGTTTCATTTTCAGGTGCCCGGCGACGGCCTCGTCCAGTTGCCGGCCGCCGGTGCCGACATACTTGATGAACATGGCATCGGCGCCCCGGGCGATGACCACCACGGAGTTCGACGCTCCCAGGTTGACGAACATCGATCGTTGCTGCTGGTCTTCGTCGCGTCGGAATTGCCGGGCGTAGCATCGCAGCAGGGCGGCCGGCTCGACATCGACGGCCACGGGCAGCAGGCCCGCGCTTTCGGCGACGGCGATAATTTGTCCCAGCGCGGGACGGCGGCACGCCAGCAGAATCACCTCTCGGCGGACGACGTCTCCCTGGCGAACGTTGTCGGCCTCGAAGTAGCGGACTTCCGCCTCTTCACCGGGGAACGGAACCCGGCCGGCCGCCTCGGCACATACTATTCGCCGAAGCTCCGCGCCGGCAGCCTGGGGAACGCGAATGTTCTGGACGAAAAGGGTTTGGGCATTGAGGCAAAAGACGGCCTCGCGGCCGTGGAAGTTTCGTTGTTGGCAGGCTTGTTGGATTGCCTCGGCCACGTGCTGGTTGTGTTGTTCGGGATCGTCGGACGCTCCCGGCGGCAGGTCCCAGCGAACCGCCTCGCAGACGCGAGAGCGGTCGGTATTGAATTGCAGCAGCTTCACCGACCGGCCACCGATGTCGACCCCGATGGGGCCAAAACGCCGTTTGCCAGACCATCTGACCATTGTGTTATCCTGAGCGTGCGTTGTTCCTGTGGCTCATAAAGCCGCGACCGCCGGCCGCGCCCCTTTCCGAACCATTTTCCGCGACCACCGGTCGCGGCTTTGTACTCGCGCTTAAACCGCTGACTACCTCAAAGCCACGACGGCGGTCCGTATCCAGTATACTCCCCAACAGTCGCCAGGCCGGTGATCGGATTCACCAGAAGCCGGATGTAGCGTTTTGCGTTTCCGTTGCCGGCCGACAGCCAGATGCGGGTATCTCCGCTTCGGGTGGTTTCGCCGAGCGGCCCGAATTCCAGATCGGTCGCCGGCTCAAGGAAATTCGTCGTGCTGGCCACGGCCTCCAGTTGCACGGGTGCTCCCACGCGGGGAAGGTCGTTCAGGTCGACGATATGTTGTTCCGGTGGATCGTCCGCGTTTCTAAACGGCGAGTCGGGTAGGGTGTCCAGGTTCGGGTTAGTGCCGCTGTGTTCGAGCGTATATCGATTGTTATTCGTGTCAAAAGTGAACTTGTAGTTGCTGTTGTTGGTAACCGCCAGGCTGCGGCCGTACGCCAGATCGGTTGCCACGATGCGTGCCGTCGACCGCAACTGGTCGTGGATGCTCGGGTTGCCGCTGGGCAAGATCAGCCCCGCCATGATCGCCATCAAGGAGATCACGATCAGAAGCTCAATCAGCGAAAAACCGGCGGATTGTCCGCGGCGAGTTACCATGGCAAGTAGTTGTTAGTTGTCAGTCACGTAGGTTATGCTTCAGCATAACGCATTCAGGCAAGATGTTATGCTAAAGCATAACCTACACGGCTATCCACTGATCACTATCCACTGACCACTATCCACTGACCACTATCCACTGACCACTATCCACTACCCACTATCCACTACCCACTATCCACTACCCACTATCCACTACCGGGCAAGTGTCAGTACCTCAAGGTCACTTGAGTG
>JAUWJC010000217.1 GCA_030607895.1 Pirellulales bacterium | reverse complement strand
TCAGTTGTGGCCTGATTCAAATGCGGGTGACAGTTAGCCCGGTCGCCTGCGACCGGAAAACGGGGCGGTTTCCGTTACTTTCCCCGTCGCAGGCGACGGGGCTAACATGGGTTGTCACGTGTCACCCAAGAACTCGTTGCTTTGAACCAGGCCTCAGTTACTGACTACTGATAACTGATAACTGATAACTCCATCCCAAAACCGCAGTTTGTGACCGCGTCGAGTATAGCTGACAGCTCACCGCTACCGACTCAGATCGCCCGTTTGGGCCAGCTTCCAGGTTTGGCCTCCGTCGGCGGACATCAGCAGTGCCCTGCGGCTACCCCGATGGTCGGTCCGGTAGAACCAGTGCGTGGACCAGTAGTCGTACGACAGAAACAGGCGGCCTGCCCGGTCGATGGTGAGCCGGTGGTAAAAGACGCTGTACTCCGAGAACGGGGGCACTATGAGTACTTTGGGTGTCTCCCAGGGCTTACCGGACGGTTTTCGCTGGTAGGCAAGCGTGGCGTGGTGGCTGGCGGGAAACGGATCGGCTCCGTGCCACCAGAGTCGGAAGGCCAGGTAGAGCGTATCGTCCGGCCCGCACACCAGCCCAATGTAGGTCTGCCGCAATCCTTCCCCCACGGCCACCGCCTTGGTCCAGCCCGAATGGGCATCGTTCGGCTTCAGCGAGCGGGCATACTGGAACGGCCGGCCGTGGGTTCCAGCCAGCACGTGCAGGAAGCCCCGGCTGTCCATGGTAATGCTGGGTGAGTTGTGCACGTCGTTGGGCGGCGCTCCGTAGCCTACCAGAGCCGGCTTGCCCAAGGTCCTCGTCTTGCGATCGAAAGTTACGACGTAGGTTGGCACGCCGGGCACGTCGGCCTTCGGTTCGGTTGCTTCGGCCCAAACCACGTGTACTTTCGCACCTCGCGAAACCACCGAGGCGGGAATGCCCGAATGAGCCGCCAGCCCAATACACTGCCGGGATATCAGAACAGGGTCCCCCAGCGATAACCGGCCGTCCGCCTTCTCGGGCAAGAACAGTTCCAGATCGTTGATCCTTCGCCATTTCAGTTGCGAATCCGTTGCGGTTAAGGTGTATCGGAGGATAGGCGGCGGGCCGTCCGGGACGTTGTGCCCGGAAAACTCCTCGATATCGAACCGGCCGGACTTGTCCCCCGGAACCAGGCAAGCGGAGAACGTGCTGCCCCCGTCGGCCGAGTGCAGCAGCACGCCCTTCCTGCCCGACGTGGCTACCAGGTACAGATCGTTGTCCCGGTCAAAGGCGACTTTTGTGCAAGGCACACCGAAAGACCGGCCCTCGAACGGAGGCGTCCGCGATTTCACGGCGGTTCGCAGTTCGGATGTGGTCCATCCACCGTCACGCCACGTTTCGACACCGCCGCCGGTCCTCACGAAGGGGCGATTCTTGAGATCGAAATACACCTGGTTTTTCACCGGGTAGTCCGGCAGATAGCCGAACTGTTCGTTCTCGTGCTCGTAAGGCTTCAGCACCAGCGGTATGGATAGCGGCTTCGAGGCGGGCGCAACACCTGCTCTGACGGTCAGTGTCGAGTATGTGGAGAAGTCCGGAGCCTCTACGGGCGTGGCTCGCAAATGACAAACCCGCGTTTGGCCCCCGGCCGGAACAGTGTACCGAACCACGACCCGTCCGGTTTGTCTCGCGGAAACCACAACCCGTTGGGCCGACAGCCGAACCGGCCACTCGTCGCCGGGAAACTCGAGTCCCAGTTGAATCGTCTTCCGCTGGACTGAATTGTTGTGGAGTTGGAAAGCGATCTCCCCTTGCTTTCCGGGCGGGCCATACACAATCCTGCTGTAAGGCGTCAGGAGCCAGCGGTACTCTTGCAAGGGAAAGAACGATGCCGGATCGGGTGTCCAGTATGGCAGATTGGGATAGACGTCTCCCCGGTCCCAACGCGTCACGCCGTCAATTTGGACTGTCGCCTGCCCGACGGGCAGATGCAGCCGCCAGGGAATTGCCTCCCGATGCACGTCTGCGGGAAATGTGTGAGACGCCCGATGGTCCGCCCCCACCCGTAGCGCGTGGATCAGCTTGCCGTTCGCATCGTACACGGGCAGCGCGTCCACGCCGGCCGGCAGGTTCGTTACCTCCATGCCGAACGCTTCCTTGCGCGGCACGAAACAGACGTTTCCAGGCCGGTTGGGGTTCAGCAAAACAATCGGCTCCTGCCGCCGTTCGTCCCGGTGCCCGCGGGCCGTCTCGATCAGGTAATGCGGACAGTTTGTTCGGAACCCCCAGACGATCTCGTCGCCGTACCGGTCCTGCGACACCGTGATGTTCAGCCCGTAGACCCCCTTCCGGTCCACTCGCGTAGACAGCCGTACCCGCCGCGGCGGTCCCATCCCGCTTCCGCGAGGCTTTCCGTCGTCGGGAATAGTCACCTCCTGAATCACCCGTCGGTCGGGCCCCACGAGGATTGCCCGCAACTTTGTCCGCCGACCTCGGCGGTTCCGGTCGCGTTTCTCCAAGTCAATAGTCAACTGCCCCGGCTCGGCCAGGAAATACACGCCGCCGATGCCGCCGATCCCGAGTCCGATCTCGGTTTCTCCGTTCGTGCCGGAACGATCCTCTTGCCCCGACTGCGATTCGCCTCTCGTTTCCCCGCCGCTGCCGAAACACGCCGGTAGAAGCAGCAGGACGAGTACCAAAGAAATCAGTGTTCGGTTCATTGTCGTGGTCCTTGCAGGATGCCTGTGGGGTCAGGCCGTCGTTTAATGTTAAGGGTCGATTCGTTTCAGTTGGGCAGGGGATGTCTCGTCTCGTCACATCGTTGTTTATAGTTCGCAGAGATAATTATAGCGAGTTACAGGGCTTCCGCAATCGTTTGTCGACAGAATCTTTTCACCTCCTACTTTGAACCACACTTGACAACGGGGGAATGTCGCCGCTAGAATGAGGTGTGAATACAGGGATGCATGGCAAGAGCCGAGGCCGTGATGAAAATCAGTTACGACTCCGAAGTCGATGCCCTCTACATCCGCCTGATCGAGGGCAAACACGACTGCCGCACGGTGCGGCTAAACGAGGAGATCGCGCTGAACATCGGTCCCAACGAAACACTCGTGGGCATCGAGATACTCGATGCCAAGCAGGTTCTCGGCCAGGGAACCCTGCCGCCGCTTGTCTTGGAGAACGTACCCCTGGCGCCAGTGTAGCGGCAGGAGGAGAAAGGGAACTTCACCAGAGGATACGATAATGCGGATTGTTCTGAGCGACGATCGGGCCAACGCCGTGCAAGCCGCTACGGATGTAGTGGAAATTCGCGATCGGCACGGGAGCTTGCTGGGCTACGTCTCACCGCCACCGGGCGAAGCCGAAATCGCCGAAGCCAAACGAAGGCTGGAATCCGACGGCCCGTGGCACACCACGGAGCAAGTGATGGACCACCTCAAGTCCCTGGAGCAAGGATGACGCGATACACCGTCGTTTGGCATCAGGAGGCGCACGACGAGTTAGCCCGACTCTGGATTGAAGTATTCGGCGGCTTTTTGGGGCATTTCTCATATTGCCGATGGGCACAAGTCATTCATGTAGCACCCATCGCATTCGCGATTTTTGGGCCGACACCAGTTCCTTCCGATCTCCCATGCCGGGGAATCCATCAGACCAGGGAATTCTGGGTGCAAGCCTCTTGCCCGGAAGATGAGTTGATCGACTGAAGCGTCGCGGGGCGTCAGGTTGAGTCTTCCAAATACTCTGCGGACATGAACGTCTGCGGAGATGTCGATGGAGAAGTAGTCCGAGAACTTGATCTTGAACTGTCGCACCAGGATGTTCGCCGCCATGCTGGCGATTTTCGGGCCCACGCCATCGAACTCGAGAAACCGATATATGACAGTGGCACTGGACAGCTTGCCGGTCCAGATCAGGGAAGCATCCGAGTTGTACTGCTGGGCGATTCGCTCGACGGCCTTGAAAAAGAACTTTGCCATGTCGTCAACGAACCGATGAAGAGGTTCCGGTTCTGCCATAAGGCGTTGCACATCGGATTCAGATTGCTTCAACAATGTATCCATGGAGAAACTGCCAAGTTTCTCCATGAACCGAAAGGGAATTAGCCAAGCACGCTCCGCCTTGATCTGACGGTCCATGACGCATGCGAGAACGAAAGCATGGGGGCGACCTGAAAGATCGTTGAGCAACCGGTCGGCATCGTCGTAATTGGTGAAACGCACAAACTCAAGCGGTGCCTTGAACAGCACATCCCCATGCTCGACAAGACGATCTCGGATTCCATTTTCGTCTATCATCGTTCCGGCCCACTAGCATTCATCCGGGGCCCCATAAGAACCCGAACACTGCAATCCCGACAGTACAAGATGCACACTGTTCTCGTCGTCGTGAGACGGCAAGCTTTTGTTAGCTCATTTCTTTGATTATTCGTTCGTATTCGTCATGCGTGCCGATCCAAACCCAGATGTAGTCCTCAGCATCCTCAACGGCAAGCGCCCGATGATTGATTCCAACCCGGGCTGACCAGAACTTGCCGACTTTCTTGAAATGCAGGGACGGGTGCGAGGGATTCCTCTTGAGTCGTTGGAAGTTCTGTTTCGATGTTTTCTGAACACGTTCCGGGAGTTTATCGAAGCATTTCCAGAAGCGATCTGTTGTCCGATGCATCTAGAGCTCCTTGAGTTGCCCTTTGGTTTTTTCGTCGAGGGCTTCCTTAATCAGAAAATCCAGCTTTCCCGATTCCGAGTCTGCCGCGATCTGCCTGTCCCATTCTTGCCAGTCCTTTTCCGAGAACCAACGTCTCAATTGAACGTAGTCCTCTTCAGGAAGGGCTTCGATGGCTTCTTTTATCTCGTCTACTTTCGGCATTGAGAGCTCCCTTCTGATTTTCCAAGATACTGGAATATTACGTCGCGATTCCCCTACTCGATTTCCAAAAGCGGGTCGACTTCGCCGTACTGGTCGAATCGGGCGACGAGCATTTCGGTCGAGAGGTTGTGACCAAGCAGCGTGCGGTTGGCTCTTTGGGCCAGCGAGCGGTAGACGAGCAATTGCTCGCGGCCGATCTTCACGCGGTAGCCGACCGCCACGTCGTCCGGCTGGATTTCCAATGATTCGGCCCCCGTAAGCCGGCGCCAGGTGAGCGGTGGGGTCCTCCGGCGTGGCTGAAGATCAAACAGCAGTGGGGCGAACATCGAGCGGCCTTCGGCCGGCTGGCGCAGCTCCAGGTGGCCGTCGGTCCGCCCGAGCAACCCGGTCCGACGGTCGCACCGCCACTCGGGCAGTGCCAAGGGCAGGACCAACGCCCGCCGCCTCCGCCCGACCAGGAATCCTTCGCGGGTATCGCCGGCCCCGGCAAACGAGATACCGGAGGCCAGCGGCAGGCAGCTTCGGTATTCCAACTTGCCCGGGCGGCTGCCCAGAATCACGTCGGCCAGAAACAGGAAGCCGTCTTCCCGGGCGAGGAGTATTTGCCGTTGGACGCGCAGCCCATCGGCCAGATCGATTTCCAGTTCCAGGTAGTCGGCGTCTTCGTCCGAGACCCAGCAGACTTCCTCCCAATCCGATTTGGGCGCGGCCGGCTCGCCGTCGCGGCGGACCTCGAGCTCCCACCGGCCCGACCAGAGCACGTCGCCCTTGCACTCCAACTCCATGTGGACTTCCTGGCTGGGGAAGAGCACCGTCAGCCGCGGTCCCAAGCGCGACCAGTCGGGACGCAGCACCGTGGCAGCGGCCCACCCGGAATGGACGGCCGGGTCGGGCAGATGTGGTTGGTTGATTTGCTTCCTGTTGCCTTTCTTTCGCTTTTTCGGTGGGAGGATCAACCTGGCGATGTCCCGATCGGCGTCGTCGCCGCCGAAGCGGAGTGCCGCCTTGAACAGCGCCGGGCACCACGCTCCCGACGGTCCGTCGGAAAACACTTGCGTGCCGTCGTGCCGGGCAAACCGCAAGGCGGCCCGAACGAACCACTCGTACTGGTTCCCGGCCGATTCGTCAAAACAACTCTTACCTAGCGCCTCGCCGATAGCACAGCACCGGGTCCAACAAGCCAGAAGCGGGCGCAATAGCCCCAGGTGTTTTGCCTCGGGAATCCCTTCGCCGTCGCAGAGTTCGACCGGACCGGCGGAGAGAGCTTTTCGGGCTTTTCGGGCCAACTTGCGTGCGGGTGAAATCTCCGGAAACAGCCAGGCCAACGTCAAGGGCAACTCGCCGGCCAGCAACTGATGGACCAACGGGTCGTCGTCGAACTCGATCTGGCCGGCTTCGGCAACCGCACCGAGCAAATGGTCCAACAGGTCCCACCACAAGTCGGCCGATACTGGGCCGGCCAAACACGGCAAAGCGTGGCACCAGGCCAAGGCCTCCAGGGCGTAGACCGAATCGGGCCGGCTGCCGGCCGCATCGGCCAACCAGGTGAGCAAGACACCTTCCACGGCCGAATCCTCCGGGCGCCCCTTTCGGCAAAGCCGCTGGAGCCGATCGATGATGTCCGGCGCACCGCGGCCGTCGAAGGCGTCTGGCGGGGCCCAAAGAAGTGGCCGGTTCTCTCCCGGCAGAAGCTCGCTCAGCCCGACCGGCTCCACTCGTTTGGCGAGGTGTTTTGCCCACGCCCGCCAGATATTGGAGTCATCGGCCGATTGAAAAGCCCGTCGCACGGCCGGCGGTGCCGACTTGTGCCAAACCGACCGCATGGACATGGATGATGTTGTTCTGGAGGAAGCGATGGTTGCCATGGTGAATGCTTTTGCAGGTTCGCTGAACGGCTATTGTACTCAAACTGTAAGGAGGGGAGTCCGAAAATGGGGACTGGCTCCGTCACGGGCTGGTTTTCACGAGAGTTTTCGGTTTGCCGACGGTGCCTGTCCCCTTTTTCGGACGCCATTTTCCACTGACCGCTTACAGTTTGAGTATTGTATTGTCTACCGATAAACGGGTATCCTAACAGATTATGGCCCGGCCGGCTGCCCATCGAATGGGCGTTTTCTTGGAACGGTAACTGTTCACTGGGGTGAAACATCGTGAAACACACTGTTTTGTGACGAGTTTCGTTTAGCCGGC
>JAUWJC010000035.1 GCA_030607895.1 Pirellulales bacterium | reverse complement strand
TTCTACCCTTGAATTTACGAGGTAAATCGACTTGACCGAAAAAGTTCTTGCCATTCTGCGCAAGATATGATCGGTAAGAGTCTAAAGTGCAGATACCGTAATGCCCCATGAGATGCTCCTGGGTAGGCGGGGCGGGCTATGCGGCCTCCGGTGGTCTACGGATTCCACTTCGCAGACAGCCTATAGGAGGGTGCTTGACAATTCCCATCACGTGTGGCAACAATCAGCGGCGTTGAGCGATAACCGTATGTATCTTCCGTGGCGGCCGCGGCGTTCACAGTCCGGCCGACGTGCTCGGACGGGAGCCACCGCAAACCGGTGCTAGACGGAAACAGCCTAACGCGACGAAAACGGCCTGACGGTGGAGTAACCTCCGTCTGCAATTCGACTTACAACAATTGACCGCCTGCGTGTTAGGCTGCAAATATACGACCTACAGGTAATAGGCTGATCAGTCTAACGCATAGCGTTTTATCGCTCGTCGCGCAGCGATGAGCGATAAAACGTCGTTGAACTGAGCCGCTGAGCGTCGGGGGACGTTGCGGCGGAGGTTGTGTGATTCTCTTGGGGATTGTATCAGAATGCGTTGGGGGAGGGAAGCGTTTTCAGGCACCGCGAGGGAAGTCGGAGGGGACGAGGGGAGCGGGGGGAGAGAGTTGGCCGATGTGAAACAGCGGGTGCCGTGGTTCCGAGGGGGGTGGACCGACGAGCGGCGCAGACCGGTGGCGGCAGCGGCTTGGTGACCGTCGTGGCAGGTTGGGGATGAAGGGCATACGGCGCGTCATGGCGGTGCTCGGGATGAGGTGCTGTCGCACGAGGGCGGACCGCGGGGCGACGTGTCGATCGAGATGGGCAGGCGAGGCGATGTCACGAATTGCGAGGAAATCGGCGGCAGTGACTCCTGGCGGAGCAGGTCGCCGCAGCACGGGCAGCGGTCGATCTCGATGCCCAACAGCAGCCGCATCCAGTCGGCGGCGGTGTGGGGTTGCTCGTCTTCCTCCTTCACAAAACGGCGCGCACCGAGCAGTCGGCGAACCTGCGTCAGTCTTTCCGTCTTGCCGCGATTGGCCAACAGGCCGTAGTGGCGGATTCGCATGAAGCCGTCGGGCAACACGTGCTTGAGGAAGCGGCCGATAAACTCATCGGCAGGTAGCGACAACTCCTTGCGCCGGTCGCCGCCGTCGCGGCGGTCGCGGTAGTGGAAACGGACCAGGCCGTCCTCGCAGCCGAGGATGCGGTGATTGGAGATGGCCACGCGGTGCGTGTAGCGACCGAGGTAATCGAGCAGCTTGCGTGGCCCGGCGAAGGGACGTTGCGAGTAAACCACCCAGGGCTTCTTGCGCAGCGGGCGCAGCCAACGAGTTCGCCGAGTTGGATCGCCCAGTTGCACCAACTGCGGCGGCAGGTCGAGCTGGTTCTTTTCGAGCAGTCAGGCCAAACCATCGAGGTACTTTGCGCGGAACATCTTACTCAGTCCTCGCACCGGAAAGAGGAACTCTCGACCTCCGGCAATCCATCGCGAGCCGTCGGCCGAGAGTGCGCCCGAAGCGATCAGGCAATGCACATGAAAGTGGGGCCGCAGTTGCTGGTCCCAGGTGTGCAGCAGAAGGCTGAAGCCGACCTTGCCGCTCAACTCTTGGCGGCCGAACTCCAAGAGGGTTTGTGCGGCTGCGTCGAAGAGCAGCTTGAGTAGTGCCCGCTGGTTCCGCTCGCTGTACAAGACCAGCGCGTTAAACTCGTGCGGTAGGGTAAACACGTTATGGAAGTAGGGCACCGGCAGCAGTTCGTCCTGGCGCGCCTTGACCCAGGCGGCTTTGGTCGTGCTTTGGCACTGCGGGCAATGGCGGTTGCGGCAACTGTGATACACGTACCGCTGGTAACCACAACGCTCGCACCACTGACGGTGGCCGCCCAAGGCCGCTGTACGACAGGCCGTGATCGCGCGGATCGCCTTGTGCTGAGCAGATCGCAACGCATGGGCGTCCGCGAAGTCCGCGCCGTAGCGACGGAAGACGTCGGCCAACTCACAACCGCCGCCGGACGTGGTCGCTGCCGATGCCGCATCCAAGGCGGCAACAGGCATGACGATTACTCCGCGGTGTCGGTCGGCTCGGGCATCCGCAACAATTCGAGCGGGCTACGAACATTTTGCAGGTGCTTGCTGGTCACGTGCAGGTACTTGGCGGTGGTGGCCAGACTGGCGTGTCCCAGCAGACGTTGCAACGTCGGCAAGTCGACGCCCGCTTCCATCAGGTGCGTGGCGAACGAGTGCCGCAGAGTGTGGATGCCGTGGCCCCGCTCGATGCCCGCGCGTCGCTTGGCCGTGTAGTAAACCTTCTGCGCCGTGCCCACCGGCAACGGCGCATTGCGGTCGCCTCCGAAGAACAGCCATTCGTGCGGACGGCAGGTCCGCCAGTAGGCCCGCAGTTCTTCGAGCAATCGCGGCGAGAGGAGCGTGTAACGATCCTTACGCCCCTTTCCCTGACGAACGTGAATGAGCATCCGCTCGGAGTGAACGTCCTCGGGCCGTAGATAGACCAGTTCACTCACCCGCAGCCCCGTGGCGTAGCAGGTCATCAACAACACGCGATGTTTGACGTTGGTCGTCGCCTGAAGCAGCCGAGCGATCTCGCGACGGCCAAGCGGCTCGGGCAACTTGCCGGACCGCTTGGCTGGGATTCGCAGATTCACCTCTTCTCGGCCGAGCACATGGCGGTAGAAGAACCGGATGCCGGCCAGCTTCTGATTGCACGAACTGAAGGCGAGCTTGCGCTCGGTGATCAGATGATGCAAGAAGTCACGCACTTCTTCGATCGTGACGCAATCCGGCGAGCGGCCGTAGTGCCGTGCCAGTTGGGCCACGGCGGTGACGTAGGCCTCGATCGTCCTGGGGGACTTGCGGTGCAGTTCGAGTTCGCGGATCATTCTCTTACGCAAGGAAGTCATGGGGTGGCTCCTGTAAAAAGGGGGACAAAGAAATGGTCGATCAACCTTCAGTGTCCCCTGGAGCCGCCCCAGATTTCCACCCCCGCGCACGAAAAAAGCCCGGCGTCTCGTCGAAGCCAGGCTCAATACGCCCAACCGCTCCCCCTCTGCCGCGAAGCGGTTTAGTTCAACAACAAGTTATCGCCCCAAGAACTTCGCCCTCGACTGATGATTGGAAGCTCAAACTTGAACGTAGAACAAGAAATACGCGAACTCGCAGCCAAGTACGCTGCCAATCTCAAACAGCACGTGGAGGACCGCGTTCGCGAGATGGAGGACGACGACAAATCGCATTTTCTGATCTACCAAGTGCTTGGCGTAACCGATGAGGAAGGCCACCTGATCGACGTCTATCAAAACAAGGGGCGATTCCTCTACAAGTACGCCGGCAGTTTTCTTGAAAACGCGACGAAGATATGCTTCAAACACAAGTTCCCAGACTCAGGAAGCTTGCGGGTACCGAATACGCGAGGCCAACGACCAAAAACCTTCGAAATTGATTGCCTCGTTGACCCTGACGCCATCGAGATCAAGTGGCGTGACGCGACGACCGACGGCGACCACATCACCAAAGAACACACTCGGATACAGGCGGTAGGCGATGCTGGCTACAAGCCGATCCGCGTCATGTTCTATTACCCAAACCGCAGTCAAGCAATCAAGATACAACAGGCCCTTGAAACATTGTACAATGGCGTCGGCGGCGAGTATCACTTCGGTGACGCGGCATGGAAGTACGTACAAAATCGCACTGGAGTCGATCTACATGGCATCCTCAAGAAACTTGCAAGCGAAAACATGCCAAGTGCCTGATACAACGGTTGTTGAGGGAGACTGCTTGGACATCCTGTCCGAGCAACGCGCTCACTTTGCAGACCTTGTCTACATCGACCCGCCCTTTTTTACGCAGAAGCATCACAAGCTCAAGACAAAAGACCGCTCGCGAACATTCTCGTTTTCCGATCTTTGGGACTCGCACGAAGAATATGCCCGGTTTTTTTTCGATAGACTTCAGGTGTGTTGGCAGGTAATGAGACCCACCGCATCACTGTACTTTCACTGTGATCGGAATGCGGTTCACATTGTCCGAATGATTCTTGATGAGGTTTTCGGTAACGAGAACTTTCGGTCTGAAATCATTTGGACTTATCGTCGTTGGTCGAATAGTCGTCGCGGTCTCTTGCCAGCACATCAAAACATTCTTTGCTACACCAAGTCCAGCGATTTCACCTTCAACACAATCTACACGGAATACTCTCCGTCTACCAACATTGATCAGATTCTGCAGCAGCGCGAACGCGATGCTGACGGGAAATCCGTGTACAAACGCGATTCACACGGCCAACCAATTGCCAACGGCTCCAAACGCGGTGTCCCACTTGGTGACGTATGGGACATTCCGTATCTCAACCCGAAAGCTCGCGAGCGAGTAGGATACCCAACTCAAAAGCCGATTCTCCTGCTCGAAAGAATCATTTCATTAAGTTCCAATCCATGCGATCTTGTTCTTGATCCCTTCTGCGGCAGCGGCACTACTTTGGTTGCCGCAAAAATGCTTGGGCGCAAGTACATGGGAATCGACACGTCTCGCGATGCGTGTGAACTGGCCCAATCTCGTCTCGATAACCCAATCAAATCTGAATCGAACCTATTACAATCCGGGCGGGAATCTTACCGAAACGCGGACGAAGAAATTCTCCGCTTCTTGCATGAGATTTCTTTCGCGCCTGTCCAGCGAAATCGGGGTATCGACGCGATACTCGACCGGGAGATCGATGGAAAACCAATTCTTGTTCGTATTCAGCGCCAATCTGAAACAGTTTATGAATGTGCGACCAAACTTCTAAAGGCATCCAATGGCAAAGATGCCGGTGCATTGTTCGTAATCAAAACTCACGACGAAAACACATTGGGGTTCTTTGATGCCATTCCATCAAATGTTACCGTTTTCGATTCCACGTCGTACTCGATCGGCGAGGCAATTAAGCAACTGAATATCCATGAGCCGTTAGCGGGCAGATAACAAGGCGATGAACCGGAGCACACTCGCCTTTCGGCTTTTCGGCGTCGTTCGCTTCGGTCACGGTTTTGGTTTGTTTACGCTTGATTCCGTTGGGCTGTGTGCCCGGTTATCCTGAACGTTGGGCACAGAAATGAATAAGGAGACGAATTATGACAGATGATAGCAGACGTCTTTGGTTGATTGATGCCGGATACCTTTTCAATGCACAACGGACAATTGGTCAGGGGTATCACTTTGACTACCTCAAGCTCCGCAAGATGATTGAGGAGACTAAATCAATCTGGCGCGCGTACTACCTCAATTCTACGCCCAACCCTCCGCAAGACGCACAAGACCAATTTCATAGCTGGCTCCGTTGCGGTCCTCCCCGTGGTCCGAAGATCATTACGCAACTTCATGAACTCAAGCGCATCCGAGCCGACTATGCTTATTGCGAGGATTGCAGCAAGAAGGTCAAGCTGCGTTGCCCCGAAGAGGGCGGGCACCACATTACGAACCAACAGCAGAAGGGCGTCGATGTTGGTATAGCAACGCTAGCCCTGATCCATCGCGAGAAGTACGACTCCTTGCTGCTGTCATCCGGCGATGGTGATCTTCTCGACGCAGTCGAGTTCTTGTCAGAGCTGGGCAAACGAATTGAACTTCTCGTCTTCAGGAATGGAGTATCAACCGATCTTCAATCCAGAGCAGACGAGATCCTTTGGATCGACGAATTCGCTGAGGACATCAGGCGGGACGAGAAAACAACTGCCCAACCAGCGGCTGGAGCTTACGGTGAACCCGCGGACGAGTCCACCGAAGCTCAGCCGTAACGTTAGCTGGCAATAGTGAAACGGGGACGCAGCTAGTTTCGACACGCGATCGCCTGAAACTAGCTGCGTCCCCGTTTCGATCTCTGTCCATCACAAGGCCTAATAACAGCACTCGCTCCTACAAGTCCACTCGCAGTTCCGCGGGTACGCCCGGGGCCACGGCGTCGACGCCCGTCAGCTTCCGCATCCTACCGTCTTTCCCGGTCACTCTGATCGTGTATTTCCCCTTGCGGAATACCTTTGGACGGAACTGGCGGCCCTTGATGCGGAGCGTGTAGACGATCTGGCCGTCGGCTTCGTCGACAATCTGAACCACCGGGTCGTTCGTGCCGACGATCTTCAGCGTGGGCAGGTAGGCCGCGGCCTTGCGGCCGTAGTTGTCCAGTTGGCTGATGGTTTTGGGCCAGCCGGGATATTGCTTCGATTTCGGATCGGTGATATCGACGTTCCGCGGCCAGCACTCGAAGGTTATGGTCCGCTTGCGCTTGTCGAACCGGACGATTCCAAAGCCGGCGGCGCGGGTAGTCAGCTTGTCGTGGTTTTCTTCCGGGCCGGGATTGGCCACGGCATGGACGGTGACCTTGTTATCGAACCCGTCGACGAACTGGCCGGTATACTCGGGCATGTCGGGCAGGCGATTCTCGCCCGGCTCCAACGGCGCCCACCAGCGGAGATAGAGGTTGGCAATCGAGGGAACGCAGAACGAATACATGGCGTCGTTCCAGTCGTCGATGCCGTGGTGGATGATCGTTCCGAGGTGCTGATCGCCGGCGATGTGCGGGGCGAGCGCCTTGCGAATCTCGGCCAGCGCCTTGTTGCGTCCGGTCTGCGGCCAGCCGTTGGAATCCAGGTCGGCAAGCACCCGATTGTCGCGCCGGCCGTGCAGATGGGCACCGCCGCAGAAGATGGTTTGCGAGAGCACGGCCTTCATTTCCGCGCCGCGCCAGTCGCCCGCCCAATTGCGAAGGAACTTTAATTGGCGCTCGCCAAGCAATTTGGCTGCAGGAACGTCCAGGTCCTTGGGGTCGTAGTTGGGATCGGAAACGTGGTCCGGCCGCGGGCCCATCGGAGGAATAACTCCCTTGGGTCCCGTCTTGAACTTGCGGTCTTCGATTATGGCAAAACTAATTCCACCCCAGTTGAGTGCCGTGTAGTAGACGCCGATGCCGCGCTTGATGGGCGTCGGATCGAAAGGGTCGGGCAGATGGCTGGTCTGCGCCCGTTCCACCTCCTTGACGTACTCGACCGGCTTGAAGTACCCGCCGTCAACACCGGTGCCGGTGAACGACCGCTTGCCGCTTGCACCCCAAAGGTTGGCGTGGCCCACGTCGTGGTCGTCGGGAATGGTCACGGTGGGAGTCGTGCCGATGATCTGGCCGAAATCGCGGCCAAACTTGAGCCAGTAGGCATAATGCCAGTTATGGTCGTAAACCTGGTCGCCGGAAAAGAACAGGAGGTCGGGCTTGAGCCGCTTGAGGTTCTCGACGATATCCGACTTGGGGATGGTCCCCCCATGGCCGGGATAGATGGAGTTGCCCGTGAAGGCGGCCATTACAAACTCGTCTTTGTCGACCGGGTTCTTGCGAATGACGCCCTCGTAGACGGCCGACTCCCCGTGCCGCACCCGGTAGGGAACCTCCTTGGACATGTCCCAGTTCTCGACGCGAAACGGCGCGGTCCAGCCCGGCATAATGATCTTGGCCGTGGCGATCTCTTCCCACCGGCCGTCCCGTTGCCCCTCCAAGCGAACCGTGCGCGGGTCGGTTTCTTCGAGTGGATACAACTGAGCGGTCAGCTTGAGGATGTTGTCATGCACGGTGTAAAGCGCGAAGCAAATCACCCGGTCTTTCGAGACCTTGGGGATTTCCAGCAGGCCGTGCCGACCCTTTCTGCCTCGCTTCGGCGCGGCGGCCGTGGCCTCGGCTCCAACAATGCCATGGATGAAGGCAAACAACAAGACCGCAATAAGCAGACGCCTGGTGCTCGCTGCGCACATGGATTCTCCTTTGATCGATTGGCTGGGATACTCGGATTTCCACCGACAAGTTGCGAAGCCGCAAAGCGGCGTTCTACTGCCCGCCGAGACAGACGACTTTGCCGTCCATTGTTGCAAGGTACAGACATCCACCGGCGGCGGCCATTCCGTCGAACACCGGCGGACTATCGAGCTTGAGTTCTCCCGCCTTTTGGCCGTCGCTGGCGGAGACTGCCCGGAGAAGCCCCGCCCTCTTGCCTTTTATGGCGGCGTTTTGCTCGGCAAGCTTCGCCTGCGTGGCGGGGTTGCCAATGGTTTTCAACGATTGCTCCTCATCGGCCAGTTCCGGGGGGCCGGCGACGAACAGCGTCTTGCCGGCCAGCACCATCGCACGGGCCAAGAGCGGTGTTTTCTCGGACCAATGATACTGCATCTGTCGCTGACCCCACGCCGGAAGTCGCTTCCGCTTCGTCGGCGATTCCACTAGCTTGGGTTCCCTGTCGGTGGCAAACAGATGGTAGCCCAACGCGCTGGACCAGTAGTAGTACTCGGGCGTGCGGCCAAAGCCATAAACCGACGACTGGTCGAACACGAGAAGCCGGCCGGCGGGAACTTCTCTGCCCGCACGGAACCAATCGCGATAACCGGTGTAGAAGCGGCTGCCGAGGATCCAATACGACCGGTGCCACCAGAGATCGTCCAGGAGCCCCGTCGGGCTGAACAGGTGCAACCCGCCGCCCTTTTGCTTGACCCCTTGAGAGTCGAATTTCATGTGGCGCATGTAGACAAAGCCGTTCTTGCTGGAGAGGACATCGGGCAGCGCGCCGGGGAGATCGAAGGCGTGGACCGTGCCTTTGGGCTGCCGGCCGGCTGCGTCGCGGCTGTCAAGACACGTCCGTGACAGCTTCTTTCCCGTCTTCAAATCGAGCCGATACAACCGAATCCCGCCGTCCAGATAGGACGATCTTCCCGCGGCAAACCAGACGACGTCGTCCTGGACCAAGACACTTCCGTGTACGGGCCAGACCGACTCCAGTTGCCCGTAGGCCACGATACGCCGGTCCCGCGGGGCAGCCCGAAAACGCCATGCCAACTGCCCGTCCGCGGCGCGAAGGCAATAGACCCAGCCGTCGGCCGACCCGAACAGGACCAACCCGCCGGCAACCGTGGGCGGCGAGTCCACTCGGCCGCCGGCCGTGTGCTGCCAGACGTTCTTGCCGCTTTTGGCATCCAGGGCATGGACGGTGTGGTCTTCGACGGACGCCACGAAGACCTTTCCGCCGGCGACGGTGACACTGCTTAGCTTCCCACCCAAGTCCGCCTGCCAGGCGCGTCGCAGTTTGGCGGGCACGGGTGTTTTTGTAAAGCCGCTGCGTGCGGCGTCGTGGCGGTGGGTGGGCCAATCGGCAGGATTTGTGATTCGGGATTTGGGATTTGTGATTTGGGAGTATGCGGGCCCGCGCTCCAGTTGACCGTCGTCCCGTGCTTGCGGCTTCGCAAGTTGTGAGGGCCGCTGCGGGGCCAGTGCGTTGAACCCGTTCAGCTTCGCCCGGATGTAGCAGGCGCACGAATGGGGCGGGGCGTAGAGAAGTCCGTTGCAAGGCAGGATTCCAAATTGGCACGTGCCTCGAACCCAATGGTTCGGGATACCCCGGCCGGTGGCAAGCTCGACAAATTCGACGCCCGCTCGGCCGGTTACCAGGTACCGATTCGTCGCCTTGTCTCGGTAGCAGCGGTGGTGAGGCATGCCGACCTGGAAGAAGGTCTGGTCGGCCGGACGCCGTTTTTTGATTTCTCCCGTTACCGGATCGCGTCCGACGGTGATGCCGGGATCGCGGGAATGGCCGAGGTCGCCCGTCCACACCAATCCGTCCGCCACAAGCACATCCACCGGGGTGTTGTAGCATACGTGGCACTTGCAACTCCACAACCTCTCGCCTGTGTTGGCCGAAAAAGCGATCAGATCTCCAGCGGTCACGCGCTTGTTGCTGCCCATGGCGCTTAGCGTCCACTGGACAGATCGCTGCTGCTGTGCCGGGTCGGGCGGAGTACGATCGGCCGATAGCACCACCTCGTCGTAGGCCACCAGCGTTGGAGTCGACCAACTCGGCCGCTTAGTGTTGACGGGCCGAGCGGCACGCCAAAGCTCCTTGCCAGTCTTCGCGTCCAGGCAAAACAACTCAACGGTATTCTGGAAGAACACACGGCCGCCGCTGGTGGCAAGCGTTGTGGGCATCAGTTCGGCCGTGTCGGCATACGATTTCTTCCACAAGATGTCGCCCGTGTCGGCCTGGATAACGATGATACGCTTGTTGCGTGGGGGTGGGCTGGCGCCGCGTCGACGGGCGGTCTTGGCGGCTTCCTCGGCGTCAACGTCACCCAGCACAAGGAAAAGCACGCCCTCGTGATAGATGATCTCGGTCGTGCCCTCGGTTCCTTCATAGGTCTTGACCGTCTTGCCCGACGCTGCATCCAAAACGCTGACCGGCTCGCCGTAACCAAGCGTAACGTATATCCGGTTGCCGATGGCGACGAGTCTTCGCGCGAGTCCGGGCGGACCGCTGCGAAAGGGCCTCAAATAACCTTCCCAGGATTCGATCGGCTTCTTCCACAGGATCACGCCGTTCATCGCGTCGCGGGCGACCAGGAACCACTTGGCTGGCAGCACGATCGAAGCGACGGGCCCTTCGTCCTGGATCGAGAAAAGCCGCCCGGCCGTCGAGACAACCGCACTGACGCTACCCAGGTGCTCGTGCTGCCTGGCACTTCGGGGTTCTCCCACCCATTGGATATGGTGCGGCGGTCCGACCACGGAGTCGTTGGCCACCGCATTGCCGTCGGCACCGTGCAGGGTGTGCGTCCACTCGTCGACGCCCTCCTGGCGGGGTTTGACGGTCTTCGTCCACGCACCGTCCTTGCGCACGTAAGCCGCTCCGCCGGGAACAATGGCGCGGAGCACCTCCTTCATCGGCACCTGCATCGGACGGTCCACGACGACCAGGTTGACGAGGTTGTCGGTATAGGGCAGATGTCGGCCGTCCCACCGGTCGATCGAAACCTTGCCGTACAACCCCTGCGAGCGGACGTAACGTCGCGCCTCTTTCACGTTTTCCACATTGCAGTCCAGGCCGTGGACCAAGTAGCCTTCACTTCCCCCAAGCGCGGCCGTCAGCTTCCCGTCGCCCGAGCCCAAGTGGACAATCAGACCTCCCTGCGTCCCGGTGGCTTCGAGGATTCCGCGAGCCATCGCGTGTTGGGGTGCCGCTTCGGCTGCCTCTGCTTCGAGATTGTTTGTCCACGCGGCAAGAACCGCGGCGGACAAGAGGACTAACTCGTAATTGCCGATCGATAGTCTTCGCTTTGACATGGCATTTCCCGTCCTGTGAATTCGGGTCCCTGCGATTCGAGGCGTGGTTGCCTCACGAATGCCCATAGTATGGCGGGGCGAAGAGTAGTTGTCCATCCTTGGCGGCGGTGTGGCACGCAACGCCCTTAACCTACCAGTAAAGGGAGAAAGCGGTTACCCACAATCTCAGGCGTGACGAGATACTAGGGCCGCTCGATGACGGGCGCGGTTTTCACTAGCGGCCGGATGGGGAACAGTTCGATGCCCGTTTATAGAATGTCCCCTTTTCGCTTTTCGCCCCATCCCGCGCAGGATTGCTCCACAAGCCGGGTATCTAAGACTGAACGGACGCCGAACGAGGCGTATCACCAACCCAATACCCCCCTTGAATAGGAGTTGCCGCAATGGACGTCTTCCTGTTTCTGATTGCGATCTTCTTCTGAAAACCGCGTCTGCAACGCAATACGACGCGCAAATAGACAACACCGCCGCGCCCCCAATCGGGGCGTGGTTTTTTTCTTTTGCGGATCGGTCAGGTGGAGAGGTCTACCGTGGTGAGTTCATCCGGCAAAGCAGTGGATGCCTCGAACGGTGCAGCCGCGGCCGAATTCGGTACCCAGGGCAGGATGATCCGCGTGGGATGGGCCTTGCCGTGATGGATTGTTTGCCTTGCCGTCTTGAGTTGGGCGTCGGCATTCTGATCGGCGGCCGTGTTGTGGTTGCGGTCGTAGTTTGGGAAGTCGGAACTGGTGATGTCCAGGCGAATCCGGTGCCCCGGCAGGAATGCGTTGGACGTGGCATTCATGCGAATCGTATACTTGACCACCTCGCCCGGCGTAATCAGCTCCGGCTTGTCGAGTCCATGGCGATACCGGGCCCGGACCAGCCTCATCGAAACGTCCCGGGCCAGCCCGTCGGGAGCAACGTCGATTAGCCGCACGATCCAGTGACCGAAGACCTCGTCGGGCAGTTCCAGCCAGGGCAGGAAATAGAGCCAGTTCTTCTGCCCGCCGGCAACCCATTTCTTGTACGATTCGGGCAGGGCACGCTTGGATCGGCGGTGCATGTCGGGGGACGTGCTTTTGATCCACCACGGCAGCCGGCGGCCGGGACGAATACTGCCGGAAGCCTCCCTGGTATAGGGATGGACGCTGCGGGCGGCCATGGCCACCAGCGACGGAGGGTGCAGCGTGGCCATCCGCCATTGCAGTAAAGCGTTGTACGAAAGGCCGAACGTCCCCACCTTGCCCGTCGAGCCGGGCAGCCTGGCCGCCCACTCCACCGTGTCGTAGCCGTCCTCGCCGTCATGCGTTTTGGCACGCATGAACGATTCCCACTTGCCGTCGGAAGCGAACCGGCCCCGGGCGTCCTGGCTGACCACGATGTAGCCGGCCTTGACGTACCGGTCGAAGTTGCGGCCCTTTCCGTACGTCGACCGCCTGACCAGCACCGGGTACGGCCCGCCGCGGTCCGGCCGATGCACGTCCGCCCGCAAGATCACCCCGTCGCGCATCGGCACGGGCACGTTGCGCTGGGTTTTCACACCCAACTGACCGCCGGTTTCCGCGCCGGCAAGAACGCTACAACAAAACGCGAGGATGACAGTGTTCAGCATGATTGTTTTCTGGAGTGTTGGGGCGCTACTCGATGCCCGTCAGCGCGAAATCGAACCGGTTTTCGCCCCCATCAACGATGGTTGCTTTCAGCGTATCGCCTTCCTCGAATTTGACCGGGACCAATTCCGGCCGCTGTCGTGCGCGCAGGGGGCAACGGGCGAGTTGGCGTCGCTGGCGTCGCACATTCGCACCAGGTCGGGCGTAAGATCGTTTGGCCCGTAGTCCTGCATTATCACCGGTCCCTCGTCGTAAATGTGGGCGCCGCGAATCGTGCATCTTCCGCCGGGGATAATCTCGCTCACCAGCAGCGTGTTGGACGTGCCGTCGTGGATATCGGCGATCCGGGCGCCGTGGTTCTTGTCGAACACGCCGGCCACCCGGTCGGGGGCCGTCATTTGTCCGCGCCCGAAGTTGGCGGCGTAGGAGAGCCGGCCGTGTACTTTGCCGGTAAGGGAGCCAAAGCAGTCGAGGTCCGGGTTCTGCAACTGCGAGGCGGAAGGGTCGGAAGGGCACTCGAAGACCGACAGCCGGGCGGCGATCAACTCGAGGTGCCCCGGCGGCCAAGGTGGGTTGGGCTTGCCCGCCGGAAAACCCCAGTCGACCGACTCGTCCAACGCCTGCTGCTCCAGGTAGCAAAACAGCCGCAAGCACCAAGGCCACTCGGTTCGCTGGCCGCTGCTGTTGGGATAACCGTAGCCGGGTGGGAATCGGCCGTTCGTCTGGTGGTAGTGATGCACGGCCAGCCCAATCTGCCGCACGTTGTTGCCACACTGCGTCCGCCGTGCCGCCTCCCGGGCCGCCTGCACCGCCGGCAACAACAGGGCAATCAAGATACCGATGATGGTGATTACGACCAATAACTCGACGAGTGTAAAACCGTGTAGGGGCCGGCGGAAGGTATACTTCCGCAGTGTATTCCCGTTTTTCGACCCCTTACACGGAGACATTTAGCATGTCCGAGACTATTGTAGCTTACCGGTCGTTTGTTGGCGTCGATCTGCACAAGTGCACGGTCACGCTGGTCGCGGTCGATCCGACGGGGGACGAGATCGCCAGGCTCACGGCGCCTACCAAGTGTATCGGCAAGATCGCCGGCTGGCTGGGGTCCTTGCCCGAGCCGGTTTGGATGGCGGTCGAGGCTTGTCCTTTTGTGGAGTGGTTCATCGATCGGTTCCAGTGCCGCGTGTTCCGAATGGACATCGCCGACGCCACCGAGTTGTCCAACCGGCGGGGCAAGCGGCGGAAGAACGACCCCAACGACGCCCTGGACATTGCCCTGCGGCTGGCTCGCGGGGAGTGCCCGCTGGGTTTCATCGCCGACGACGAGCTGATGCAACTCCGCAAGCTCGGCCGGCACTGGCGTCAACTCAGCCGGCTGCTCAGTCGGACCAAGCACAGCATGAGGTCGATGCTCGATGCGGCCAACATTCGTGGCCCCCGGTTCGACACCGCCGGGGCCCATCGCTGGTTCCTGGCTGACCGACACCTCCTCA
>JAUWJC010000335.1 GCA_030607895.1 Pirellulales bacterium | reverse complement strand
GCCGATTACAGGCGCACATCAACTCGGCAAGGTCGGGCAAGCTGTAGATCGTCTTGCGCATGTTGGCGGTTTTGTAGCTGTGGGTTCCATCACGATGTTCCACCCGTCGGTGGTGTTTGAAAAACGATATGTCGTTGCTGAAGGTCTCGATCCGCACGAGGCGGCCGAACTTGTCGTACATTTTGATGCCGTTATTGCCCATGTAATGCCGGATGGAATGGCCTTCGATGCGTGTGGAGAATTGCCCGCCAAGCTCTCCCTGGTAACGCGGATCAAGGCGTTTGCCCAAGAACATGGCCACGTTGTCGGGCTTCACCGCGTGCGACAACGTGCGGGCCAAGTCTTCGTAAATCGGGGCCAGGCCGTCACGGTCCTTGAAGATCACGTCCGTGGCGTATTCGGCCTGCATGGTGCTCCAGTGGACGCCCGAGCCGAACCGCGAGATGACCGGACAAAACTTCTTCGCCGAGCGATCCAGCAGCCGGTGCAATTGCTTGACGGGAAATTGGTCGGCCAGCTCTTGGGCTTTCTCGAAGTCGTCGATGCGGACGAAAGCGTTTTCGACTTGTTCGTAACCGATGCCCTTTCGATCGAGTCGACGGGCGAGCCAGTTGTGCCCGTTGAAATAGAACTGCAAGCGGAAGGGAGCCCAGGTCGGAATGCGAAGATAGCAGAGGCCGAACTGCTTGTCGATGAAATAGATGTAATAGTGCAGGCATTGCCTGGAGTCGTACTTGAAAAAGGTGGCGTGGGTCTGCTTGTCGTGCCAGGGTTGGAAGGCGATGCAAGATTCCATGGCAGAGAAGATGTGGACGATGCCGGGGTGGTCGCCGCGCTCCGCAAGGATTTCCTTGACGCGATCGTCTTTGCGGAACTTCTTCTTGCGGACGAACTCGACGTCGATGCCGTTTTCTTCGGCGAGGGCCTTGATGTTTTCGTTGATTTCATCTCGCATCGGAGCAGCCCATTCCTTGAAGTCGAAGATACGGATGCGGTGGCCGTTGAAAAAATTGGTGATGGCTTGTGGGTGACAAATGTCGGGCAGAGTTCCCTGGATGATAACTCGATCGAAACAGGAAATGACGCCCATGATTTTGTCCGCGTGACGTTCGAAAAAATGAGTCATAATGAGAACCTCCAACAGGAAAACGGGGGTTCTCCATTATGCCAGATGTATGCCAGTATAACAGCTTCACCCTCTATGGTTCCGGCTCGTCCGGGTTAGGTAGACCTCATCGAAGATTCGCCGGAAGGTCGCGGCAACTTCTCGGGCGGCACGTCAACGACATCGTCCGGCCGCACTGGCTGGAATCCCGCGTGCAGTGGCGGCGGTGGTGGCGGCGGAGGTGCTGGCTTTACATGACTCGGATCGTAGTTTGGATTCGGCGTACCGTCGGGACAAAACATTAGATTCGGCGCGTAGCTCGGTGCCCTTGTCCCGCAGCCGGTCAATATCACAACCGGCGTGAATAGGATTATCAGTACGGTCGTTCCGAGAAATCGCAACAGTCTCATCATGTCTACTTCGTCCTCTCCACGCTCTTGAAAGTCTCGCCGCAACTGCGGCACTTGTGGTAGCGGACGGGCCGTTGCGTGCTCGTGACCTTCGTGTCGGCCGAACTGCACCTGGGGCAGCACATCGGGTGATAAATCATCGCGCCGCCCGGCGATTGCTCCGGCGTGTCCGGCGGCTCCTCTTCTTCTTTTTCTTTCTGCCGATCGTTGGCCCACCAGCGGAAGCCGCAATTCCGGCACCGCCAGCAAGTGCGGAGCTGGCCCCATCGCGTGCCGGAGTTTATCTCTTGCCGGTCCTGACAACCGCACTTCGGGCATTCGGGGCCGGTGCATCGTTCGAGCACGTTATCGCCTCCGGCCGCCTTGCCGAGCGGCGAACCATTCGTCTTTCCGCCCGCCGCGTTTCTTCGCCGCTTCGACGATGTAATGCCTGGCCGCCATTGCCGTGTAGGTGGCGTCGAGGTAGTGGTTATTCCGCCGGATACGCTCCCAGACGACCTGCTCGCCTCGGCCGGGGATGTACTTTTCCAGCTTCTTTTCGGCGGTGATTTGGTTGCTGTATTCGTCGTGCTCGTTCGGCGAGCCTTCCCAGAGCACGAGCGACCCGGGGTCGCCGGCCGGGATCGTGAAGGCCTGATGTACTTCGCTCTTCCAATGATCGGCGTTGACATGAGCAAGAAAGATTCCGGCCCGGCGGATCCTCGACAGGTAGTATTCCTGCCCGATAAACCGCACGTCCTGGTTGATCTTCGTCGGCGCATTGTAGCTTGTGACCCGCTTCTGCCCGGTCCCGTAACCTTTGCTCGGGAAGAACAGCGTGCTACCGCAAGCGGCGTTGGCCTGCTTGCAGAATTCGTACACCGCGTCGGTGTGCTCGAAGTAGCCCGAGTCGATCCAGACCACCGACGGCATGACGACTTGCCCCGTTTCATCGTGCCAGCCGCGAAGCAGATAGTTCCGCCACTGCCCCAAGGCGGCGACCAGCCCGTTGAACAGGCCGTGCGCGTCGCAGTCCACCGGGAAGCTGCCGTACTCGATAATGTGACCGACCGGGGCGTCCGTCCATGCCTCGGCAACCCACTCGCAGTGCCGCTTGTGTGTATCGCAGCCGACGGATACCACGGTCGTGGACTTGGGCACAATGCCCTTTTTGAGTGCGACGATACGCTGCCGGACCTCGCGTGGGTCGAGCGGAGTCAGATCGATGTCGGTCGGTTCGGCGGGCAGTGCCCAATCGAACTGGCGAATCTCCCGCTCGGCCTCCTCTTCGCTGGTCGCCGTGTTCCACCGCGCCCATTCCTTTTTGGCAATCGTGCCGGCCGACCAAAACATATTATTGAAAGCGTTCCAGCGAAAGCCGAGTGTGTCGGTTTCGGGCGGGTCGCCGTGGATCGTACCGTCCGAATCGATGGTCTGGCCGCCATGCACCAGGCGGCCGGCCTGGTTCATGCTCTGCCGTTGACGGTCGTCGATTCGCCCGCCGCACGCCGGGCAAGCAAACGAGCCGAGTTGCCCGGCCTCGACCTTCGACTGGGCTTCCTGCCATCCTCGCAAGTGCTCCCGCTCGGGCGTGACGTAATCGCCGCAATGCGGGCACGGGCAGACGATCCGGCTTTGCGTGCCGGCCTGATACTCTCGCCAGATTCGCCCGGTCGGTATCGAGGCCGTGCATTCGAGGTACAGCCGCCGCTCGAAATCGTCATAGCTCGCCGTGCGATTTTCGAGTTGGCTGATCGGGTCGGTTTCTCGGGAAGACTCCCGCGCCTCGTCCATCTTGTCGGTTTCGGTAACGATCACAACCCGGGCCGTGAAGGCCGACCGCTTCTCGTCGCCGCCGCCGCCCGACATGAACCGCAAGGTGGCTCCGTTGGTGAATTGCACGCGATCCTTGACCGCGCCGCCGCGGCTGCCGGGGCCGATTCGCGGCAGAAACCGGCCGTATTGCGATGCCGCGATGGCCGGATAGATCTCCATTGTCCACTTGTCGCTGGCAACGTCGATGGTCGGCAGGCCGCAGATCACCGTTTCCTTGTGCTCGAACAGGTGATACAGCAGCGGCGTTACGAATCCACAAAGCGTCTTGCCGGACTGGACGCAACCGACGACAACAATGCGGTTCCAACGCTTCGAGTCGATGGCATCATACAAGAGACCGACGTAGGGCTGCCGGTGAATCCGCAGCTTGCGGCCGCGGTACTTGCCCTCGGGCAGGACGATCTCGCTCTCGACAAACTCGCGAAGCGTGCGTAGCTTCGGCGTCCGAGACTGCACCGCGCACCAGGTCAGCTCCTCATGCGTCGGCGAGTGCGGCGATATCGTCGCCAGTGCCATACAGAGAATCCAATTCACGTTGCCAGTCGTCCAGGGCTTCGGTCACGAGTTGATGGGCGTCGGGGCCGTATTGCCGCTGCATCGTGTCCCCGAGGTTGCGGAGGATGTTCGCCATTGCGGCCATCCCGGTATGAATCTTGTCGCGCGGCAGAAGACTATCTTCCTGCCGGAGCCGTTCGAGGCGGGCGAGCCGGTACTTTTCCTCCCGCCACCGCTCCAACGCCGGCGACGATTCGCCCGACATTGGATCCTCGCCATCGGTCGCGGCGAGCTTGTGTTTGTTGTCGGCAAGGAACTTGTGGAAGGCGGACAGTACGGCGTACAGGTCGAGCGTCTTGCCTCGCAATGGGAGGTTGTACCGGTCAGCCTGGTCGTGGAGTATCTTCGTCGGCCGGCCCGAGAGTGCGATGTAATCAGCCTTGGGCACCGTGCGATAATAGGCCTCCCGCCGCTTCTCCTCCTCGGCCTTTTCGATCCGCCGCAGTGCGCACGCTTCGGTCTGGGTCGGCCGTTGGCCGCGTGCGGTTTTTTCGAGCGCTGCCCTTGCGAGTTGCCTTTCGATCTTCTCGGATACAGACTGCTGTGGCATCGCATGGATGGGGGGGGACCTCGAAATATCCTTACTTACTTAGACTTTTACGTTTCGTGTCAAAAAAAGCCGTCAGATCAGCAGGCTGCCGCCCCCACGGGGCTCCCTGGGGAAGGACCCCAGGGGATTTGGCAAGATAGATAAGCCTCTGGCGTCAGCTCACTCCAGTTATCGGGTTGGCATCCGCGTCGACGGCAACGGTCTTGGTAAACTGCGTGGTGCTGCCGTCGGTCTGCTTGATCGTCAAGACCGTGCCGCCGATCGAGCTTTCGAGCGATGCCAGAATGATCGTGCCCAGACAGTGCTCGTCGCCTGCTGCCTTCACGGCTGCCTCCACGTTGGAAACATTCCGGCCAAGTATGGCGTCGGCGATAGCGTTGTGGTCTGTGTTTTGCCAACTCGTCTTGACAATCACAATGTTTGCCGTGGAGCTTTCGCCCACGATGGCCATCATACCGCCAGTGTTCTCATCGGCGGCGATGGTGATCTTGTACTCACCATGCTCGACCTCGGCAGGTGACGCAGCCGGGCTGGCTGCCACACCGTCCTCGATGTAGCGGATGGTAGGGTTCGCCACGTCACCCGTCTTGGGCTGGTTGTTCGCCGTGTCCCAAGCGGTATAGGTGACGGTGACTGCTTCGTTCTTTGCCATGGGTCTGCCCTGTTAAGCCAGTTGCAAGAT
>JAUWJC010000278.1 GCA_030607895.1 Pirellulales bacterium | reverse complement strand
TGGCGCGAGTGCAACAAAACGTTAAACGCCCGGTGGTTGCGCGCAGCGAAACCCCGGGGTTTCGCTGCGCTCAACCACCGGGCGTTTAACGTTTTGTTGCACTCGCTCCATCTTATTTCTCCCGCGGTTCGAGCAATTCCAGCAGCAGGTCGGCCAGGCGGCCTTGTTCGGTGCCGAGGTTTTCGTATTCGCGGCGTGCGTCGGGGGTGAGTTGTTTGGTCGGGCCGACCGATTTCTCCAACTGCCGGGTGCGGAGATTGATCTCCTGCTGGAAGAGTTTCAGCAGTTTGAGTTCGGCCAGGGCTTGCACGCCAGGTTGTTGGACGCCTCCGCCGGGCATTTTGCCCTGCTCTTGTCCGGCCCCGGCACTGTCGGATTGCGAGCCCGGCTCTTCCGGCTTGAGCGCTTCCAGCAGCATGGCCAATCGGCGGACTGCGCCTTGCTGGGCTTTCCGGGCGGCGGTGCCGGTCCGGCCGCGATCCAACAGCCCAGCCGCCAGACCCATCTCGCCGGCCGCGCCCGACAGCGCCAAACCAAACGCGCGTCCTCGGCCGAAAAAGGGACCAGGTTTAATTTGCCCCAACGGCCCGGAGGGTGCTTCGCACAAATTAAACCTGGTCCCTTTTTCGGCAAGCGATGCCGTCTCGCTCCCTAGCGACCGCTGCCGATTAGCCAGTGTGCGCAGCTCGGCGATTTGCGATTGGTTAAGCCGGCCTTGGGTCTGCCGGAGCCGGTCGAGCCGCCTGGTTTCGTCACAGGCCTCTTGTTGGTGGCGGTGGAGGGATCGCACCGCGTCTTGGAGTCGTACGAGTTCGTGCACGCGACGGTTGGCTAGTATGTCGAGCACCTCCTGGAGGTCCCGGATAATCTGCTTCTGCCGCCCGATCGCCTGGCCCATCCGATTGTGTTCCACCTGCCCGGCCGCCTCGCGCATTTTGCCGCTGACGGCCAATTCGGCGGCCCGGTCGAAGGCGTCGGCAACGGTTTCCGCGGCCAGTGGGTCGGCGTCGCGCGGACGGCGGCTGGTCTCGTCCATTTCCTGCAAGGCGCGGTCGAGTCGTCGGGCCAACTCCGCCTGCTGCCGCGCGTGAACCTTCAGATCGGCCGATTCGCGCGGCTGGAGGTCTTTTGGCTCTTTGGTCAAGGTTTGGCGGGCCAATTCGGCGGTGCGGCGGGCTAACTCCTGCTGGTCGCGCAACATTTGCCCAATCTCCCGGTGGAAACGCCGAAAATCGTCCCACCGCGACAGTCGAGCCAGCATCCGTTCCAACGCCCCGATCACTTCGTCCTGATGCTTGCCGGCGGTAGCCAGGCCGAAAAAGGGACCAGGTTTAATTTGCCCCAACGGCCCGGAGGGTGCTTCGCACAAATTAAACCTGGTCCCTTTTTCGTCTTGCAAGCGGATTTGGGCCGCCTTGATGGCCGTGGTAAGCTCGCGGCCGATGAGTGGCAGATGCTCGCGTGAGAGCCGGTCGATCCCCTCGAGAAGCGAGTGCATTCGCCGGCTGACGTCGGGGCTATCGACCTTGTTGTTCTCCAGGTCGGCAAGCAGGCCGAGGATATGCATCGGCACGCCTTCGCTTGGACTCGACAGGCCGCGGTCGATCTGCCGCTGGTTCAACTCCGCACCGCGAAGGTGGTCCACGTCGAGCCGGTCGAATCGTCTCAGTTCGCCCAGCCGGACTTCCAAATCGGCCAGTTGGGCCCGGCCCTGACGCTGCATCTTGAGCACCCGGGCAAGCTCGGCGACGATCGAGGTCTGCCGGGCGGCAATTCGATCGGCAAGTTCCTCGGGCGTAATGATGACCAGTCGCCGCGGCTGGCTCTTGCCCGTTTGGGGAAGGTAGTCGGTGGCCGTAACGTGAAAAGTTAGCTGAGTGCCGGGCTGCAATTGAAGTTCCGACAACTCCCAGCGGGTATCGATAAGCCGGTGCTCACCCAACTCGGTGCTCGACAGCCCGCCGCCGGGCAGCGACTCGACATGCTCCGGGCCCTCGTAAAGCGGAATCTCCCGGCCGGGTGCCGCCGGTTCCGCCCCGTCGGCCGGTTCCAGCACCAGGCCAACGCGGCGGATGGCCAGGTCGTCTTTGGCCGACACCCGAAGCGGAATCACAGCTCGGGGCGTTACGAACACCGTGGACGCGGGTTGCTCGATCGAGACGCTTGGCGGCCGGTCGGCCACGGCGCGAATTTCCCAGCGGGTGCCAGTGCCGCCGGTAAGGCCCTCGCGGTCGGTTAGCTTGAACCAGTAAGCGCCCGATTTGTCGATAACGAACCGCGCCACCTCGTTGCCGGGAATTGCGAAACGCAGCCCGTCGTCGTCCAGCCGGCCCGGTATGATTCGCTTCCCACCAAGACACACGGCCACCGCCTCGAGCGGCTTCGTCGCTCTACCCGCCATCCGAACCCGAGTACCCACCAACGCCCGCAAATGCCTCTGGGCCTTCTCGACGGGCCACCCGGTGTAGTCGGGCGGGATTAGCTTGATGGCAAGCGATTCGATGGCCGGCGGCTCGACCACCTCGACCGCGATCCACGGCATCGAGCGGTCGTCGCCGCCTTCGACGCGGTAGGAGAACGGCCGGGTAACGTTTTCGCGTCGGGCAACCATCGTGTGGCCGAGTAAGTGCATCAGCTCGGTCTCTTCGGTGTCGGCCCCGTCGGGACCCTCGAAGCGGTAGTGAACTCGGACTTCCGGCGGGAGCTTGGCGCCGAAAGCATCGATCACCTCGATTTCGAACGGTTGCCCCCGGGCGACCCGATCCACGCGATTGCGGAGTTCGAGATGCGTTTTCCGCGGCCAGGCCACGCTGCCGAAGGGGTTGGCCAACCGGGCTAGGGCGATTCGCGTGGCAGCCGGGTCGAGCACCACCACGATGGCTGCCAACAGGCAGACGGCCACGGCAGTCACGGCCGCCCGGAGCGTGGGGCCCGTCTCGATCACGTCGGAGAATTCGAGCGGTTCGGTTTGGGCCGTCGTTTGGGCAATTACCGCCCGACGCAACGCCGCCGAGCCGGCCGTCGGATCGTCCTCCGGCTGTTTGAGGAACTCGACGGCGCTGGCCAGGCCGTCGCCAAGTGCCGGAAAACGGCGTTGCAGGCGTTGGGCCAACCGCACGTCTCCCAGCCGGGCAGTCAGGCTGACGAGCAAGTAGCGATGCAACGCCCAGGCAACAACAACCAGCACAACCATCGAACAAATGACGCGAATACCTCGGTCGTGGAAGCGGATCAGGTAGTCGGCCAGCCCCAGCACGAGCACCGCCGAGAGCGCGGCCGCCACCAACCGGCTAACACCGTACACCGCCAGCAGTCGCCGAAGGCGACCACGAAGCGCGGCAAGTTTTCGCTCGAGCGGATGCTGCATCAGGATTTGAGATTTCTGATTTCTGATTTGGGATTTGGGATTTGGGATTTGGGACGTTGCGAAGCCGCAAGCGGTTGAATTCCGCCTTCCGCCTTCATTCTACACCATTCCTCCGGTTTTTCGCAGGAGCCATTCGGCTGTTAGTAGCATCAGGAACAACAGCAGCAGGGGCCACTTGTTCCAGAGCGGTTTTGGCGGCAGGGGCTCGACGGGGACCTGGCGACCCTCGGGCAGATCGTCCAGTAGCCGATCCGCGTCGGCGGGCGTGTAGAATCCGCCCTTGGTCCGCTTGGCCGCCCGACGCAACGCGGCGGAATCCATTTGCACCCGTTCAAACTCGCCCGGCGGGGCCACCACGGTGAAGTCGGCCGCCGGGGTCTGGCCTTCCACGGCGGCATTGGCGATCCAGGCGTGGTAGCTACCCATTGCCGGCTTGCTCACAACGGCCTCGAACATCCCACGCGCCGCCGAACCGCGGTGCAGCTTGATCCGCCGCGTTTTGTGGCCCTGGTGTTCCAGCACGACGGTCACGCCGTCGTCTTCGGCCGGGGCCAGCCGTGCATCGGCAAACCGGGCCCTAAGTTGCACCGATTCCCCACGCCTGTACTCGCGCCGGTCGGTGGTCAAGCTCACCGATCGGCCGCCTTCGGAGAGCTTCGAGCGGCTCAGGTAGCGGATGGTTTGGACCCAATATCGGGCGAAGAAGACGTCGCCGGTCCGCCATCGCCATCGCCAGGTTTCGTCGGTGGCGTGAAAGAGCACCTTGCCGGCTCCCACGTATTGCATGAAGATGATCGGCAGCCGGCGGCCGTCGCGAGCCAGCCTGGTTGGATGTTCGGCCAGCACGCGGACGCCCGGCTTCAACTGGGGCGTTTCGAGCATCCAGTACAACGGCGGCAGGTTCCGCCAGATATCGCTGTTCTCGGCCGCCGTATCGCCCAATTGCATGGCAGGGCTGGCCAGCCCCAGTTCGGTCGGCTGCACGGTAAACCCCTCGGTAATCGGCTCACCCGGCGCGGGGTACCGCACGCTGTTGATATCCAACGGCATTAGTCGGGCCAGGGGCGTGTCGCGGTAGGCCGACGGCATGTAGTCGGGACCGGCGATCAGCACCAGCGCGCCGCCCCTGCCCGGCTGATCGACGAACTCCGCCAGGTTCCGCATCATCGACTGGCTCAACAGGGCCGGATTCACGTCGCCCAGGATAATCACGTCGTTCTCAAACAACTCTTCACGCTTGACCGGGAAGACAGGCAGGGCCGAGGTGTCTTGCTCGGTGTATTCCGGATCGGCGTCTTGCAGGACGGTGCGCAGTTGGACGGTCGAGTCGCGCGTCAGCAGGTTTCGCAAGTAGCGGAACTCGAAGCTGGGATAGGCCTGAACCAACAGCACGCGGATTTCCTCCTTGCTGACCCGGACGGTTCGGTGCTGTCGGTTGTTGTCGGTTTGAAGCTCGCCTTCCAGCGGTTCCACTTCGACCGTGTAGCGGAACTCGCCGCCCTCCTTTGGCCGATAGGGCAATCGCAACTGCTGCGGCCGGCGGGGGGCGGAAATCGTGGCGTCGAGCTTTGCCAGCACGTCCGGCTTACCCTGCCGCCGCAACACAACCCGGACCTTGCGGCCTTGGAAGCCGGTGCCGGAAAGCTTGAACTCGAAGTTCACAATGTCGTCGACAAACACCACGTCCTCGACCAGCAGGTCCGATAGCTTCAGGTCGCGCACCGGCCGCTGGTCACCCAATCCGACGGCAAACAGCGGCACGCCCTTGCGCCGGGCGTGGACGGCCGCCTCGCCGAGCGTTGGGCCGTCGGTGTTTATCCCGTCGGTTAGAAGGACGACGGCCGCCGGGGCCGTTCCGCGCAGATCGTCCAGCACCGTCCGCACGGCGGCGCCCAGCCGGCTCGATTGGCCGGTCGGCTCCAACGAGTCGATCTCTTCGAGCAGTCCTTCAACGTCGGCCGCCCGGCCGGGGCGCACTCCGGTGAGGAAGTACACTCGCAGTTTGTAGTCGCGTTGTATATCCGACAGCAGCCGGCCGTTGTGTTTGGTGAGCAGGGCCTTGGCCAGGTTCAACCGGCTGAGTTCTTCGAGCCCGGCCGCCTTGACCTGCTTTTCGAGTTTTTTGCGGAGCTTTGCGTCGTACCGGTCGACGATGCTCATGCTGGCCGAATCGTCGACCAGCACGGCCACGCACGGCAAGCCGGTCCGCTTCAGCGAAAGCGTGAACTGGGCAATCATCAACAGCACGATTGCCACCAGCGCCAGCCGCACGCCGGCCAGGGCCATCCGGAACCAGTTTCGCGTCTGCCGGTTCTCGCGGGTGTAAATCATCACCACCAGCGCGATGACGAAGACCACCAGCAGGAGCGTGATCCAGGGCGCCCAAGCCCAGGTGTGTTCGAGGCTCCAGGCCGTACCTTCCCCCGGCCCGGCCTCGACGCCGAGCAATCGTTCGATCCAGTTGGGTAAAGTACCGGTCATTGATGAGTTGTCAGTTATCAGTTGTCAGTTATCACTGGACTTTTGCAAACTCCGGATCTGATCTCCACTCTCCCTTTGGGAGAGGGCCAGGGGGTCAGGGTTTAGTGGAGACACCCAACCAACGCACAGC
>JAUWJC010000546.1 GCA_030607895.1 Pirellulales bacterium | reverse complement strand
GCGGCCGCCAGGCAACGGGGGGAGGCGGCGGCCGACGAGGGCTGCAATCTTGCTCAGGAACCCGGCGCTCCCCAACGGTCGTCCGCGAGGCGTGGTCAGACGAACGGCCGACAGGACATTCGTGTCGAGCATTTCCGCCAGCGTTGCCTTCCAGTCGTTTCCCGCGATCCACGCTTGCCAAGCGTCCAGATCCAGAAGCCCGGACGAGTCCTTGGTCAGGCTGCAGTGACTTGCCGCACTCGACCAACGGTACCGCCACGGGCAACGGACCAGTCGGGCGCGAACCGGGTTCTGTTCCACGTAGGCCATGGCCGTCCAGTAGTGGTCTTCATCCAATGCACACGAGTAGAAGCGGTTCTGCCAGAGATGTCCGCTCCGCTTGTGGAACCGGTTGATGTACTGCGTGTAGCGGAAATGCGTTCGCCCTAACGCCTTGGCGAGCGACGCCGCGGTTTTCGGAGTTGCGATCAGATGGACGTGGTTCGTCATCAAGCAATAGCCATCGATCAACAGGCCGTGCTTTTCGGACTCCTCCTTCAGCAGCCCGAGGTACGTCACACGGTCATCGTCAACGAAAAATACATCCTGACGATTGTTGCCGCGCTGCGTAATATGATGCGGACAATTCGGTACGACAATACGAGCAACCCTTGGCATGACCGCATTCTCGACCGTTCATTCCTGTCCGTCAATAGAAAATAGGTGACTGTCCCCTATTAATTTGCGAGTGAATTCGGCTTGACAGGCATTTCGACAATCATGTATTGCCGATGGTGCGACGTTGTAAGTTGGTAGTGTGCAACAAGTTGCGATCGCACATGGCGGTCGACGGGAATTTATGGACGGGTGAAGCATACGTCCAGAAATACCAACAATTCACAAAACCCCGGGAAAACGGCACTTGCCGGCGGACGTACACGGCTACACCGCCTGCGAGCGAATGAAAAGGAAGTAGGCCACCATCACCAGGGCCATTACGTACATCAGCCATTTCACCTCGCGGCCCCGGCCGGCCAACAGCTTGATGATTGGATAGGCGATGAACCCCAGCGCCAGCCCGTCGGCAATCGAGAACGTCAATGGAATGCCGATAACGATCAGGAAGGTGGGCATCGATTCGGTGTAGTCGGACCACTCGACCTTGGTCACGCCGCGCATCATCAGCGATCCGACCACTACCAGGGCGGGTGCGGTAATCGGCGGATAGCTGCCGATCATGGCAATCACCGGACTGAAGAACAGTGCCAGGACGAACAGGCCGGCCACGGTCAACGCGGTCAGTCCGGTCCGGCCGCCCTGTTCGACGCCGGCGGCGCTTTCGACGAAACTGGTTACCGTGCTTGTCCCCAGCGCCGCCCCGGCGACCGTGCCGACCGCATCGGACAATAGCGCCTCTTTCACCCGGGGTAGCTTCCCGTCCTTCATCAGCCCGGCCTGCTCGCTCACGCCAATCAGTGTACCCAGCGTGTCGAACAGGTCCATGAACAGGAAGATCAGAATGAACGGCAGCATCGACCAGCAGAGCGAGTTGACCAGGTCCATCTTGAAGAGCGTTGGTGCCATGGAAGGAGGACGTGCGACAACTGCTTTGGCGATGGCAAACCCCTTTTCCGGGTTCATTAAGTTCGAGGTGGTGACCACTTCCGCTTGGGAGATTGCCTCGGGCATTAGCGGCAATCCCAGTTTCAAGACGACGGCCAACAGCGTGGCGGCGAGAATCCCCCAGACAATCGACCCGCGCACCCGGCGTGCGTAAAGTCCCGCGGTCAACAACAGGGCGAAGAAGAATACAACGAGGTCGGGCGAGGCGAATTGCGGATTGAGCTTGACGGCGGCGTCTTTGTCGGCCAGTACGAGCGTGGCGTTCTTCAGGCCGATGAAGGCGATGAACATGCCCAACCCGATGGCAATGCCGTTGCGCATGCTGGGACTGATGGCATCCAGAAGCATTTCCCGCACACCCAGAAGCGAAAGAACGAGAAACAGCACGCCCGCAATGAACACCACGCCCAAGGCAATCTGCCAAGGCGTGGTTGCTCCTTGTTGTAGGGTTCCGGCAGCCACCTTTGCGCTGATGAGGGTCGCGGCCGCCGGCAGCACGGAGAACACGAAGAAGAAGTTCTCGCCCATGCCCGGTGCTTGTGCGATGGGATATCGGGCGTACAAGGCCATGATGGCGGTGGCCAACGCGGCGGCCAGGCAGGTGGCGGTGGTGACGGCGCCGAAATCCAGCCCGGTTTCCATGTCGAACATCGATCCGGACAGGACGGCCGGCTGCACGAAGATGATGTAGGCCATTGTCAGAAACGTCGTCAGCCCGGCCAGCAACTCGGTGCGGACGTTGGTTCCGTGCCGCGAAAGTCCAAAGAAACGGTCCAGCATCGGTCGATCTCCTCCAGCGAGAGGCATTATTGTTCTTTGTTGATGTTTGCCGACTTTGGCGAATAGATCAAGACCCAATCGCCAAATTTGGGGAAACCGCCGCACAAATTGCCGCCTTTTCCCGAACTCCTTAAACAGATAGACTAGCGGTGGGCTGAAGGAGATGAAGGAGATGAAGGAGAAAAAGGGACCAGGTTTAATTTACCGGAACGGCCCGAAGGGTGCTTCGCATAAATTAAACCTGGTCCCTTTTTCTCCCCACTACAACATGGCCGAATGAGCAACCACGCCCCCTACGACAGCGACCCGACGGACGAAATCATCATTGCCCAGGTTGTGCCGGAGCCCTCGGCGGTCCGGGCGTCTGGCCTTGGGCCGCCGCGGCGACGAGTGGTGCTGCCGGCTGTTCTGTTCGTTTTGACCTGTATCACCACGTTTGTGGCGGGCGGAACATCGGAGGGAACCGACACGACATCGTTCCTGCTGGGAGGGCTGGCCTACGCGATCCCTCTGATGACGATCCTGATCTGTCACGAGGCAGGGCACTTCCTGCAGGCCCGACGTTACGGCGTGTACGCCAGCTTCCCTTACTTCATCCCGATGCCGGCCGGTCCGCTCGGCACGCTGGG
>JAUWJC010000367.1 GCA_030607895.1 Pirellulales bacterium | reverse complement strand
CCGGCGGCATGTTTGAGCCGGGCCGAGGGAAAAAGGGACCAGGTTTAATTTGTGCGAAGCACCCTTCGGGCCGTTCCGGCAAATTAAACCTGGTCCCTTTTTCCCTCCGGCCCATCACGCCCGGCGGCAATTCGACCGGTCCGCCGCTTAGAATCTGCTCGACGACCGGCGGGAAGGTCAAGTCGGCTTCGCCCAGGAAGACGTAATCGATAGTGGGGAACCGTGCGAGCAGTTCTATACCCATCTCGCCCTCGCAGGCCGCCCCGCCGAAGACGATCCGCACGTCCGGCCTGATCTGCTTGATCCGCCGCGCCAGGCAGATCGAGGGCATTGTCTGCTGAAACGACGTGGCAAAGCCAACTATGTCGTACCGCGACCAATCGACTGAACTGATGCACCGCTCGAGAAACGGTTCCACGTGTCGGGCCGTCCGCTCGTAGTCGCGGCGGTCGGAGTCGTCCAGTTCGCGATCGGTAGGAAGCAGGATATTGCGGAAATAGCTTTCGTCGTCGGGCAACCGGTCGCCGAAGTAGTCCTTGGCAAACAGCCGCTCGCCACCCAGGACGAAAGCGAAATAGTCGGCAATCCAGTAGTAGTGGTCCAAGCCGGTTCGCTCGGCGAAATCGAAATTGAAATAGGCGATGTCGCAACCGATCTTCCGCCTTGCAAGCGCGGCCTTCAACAGACTGGGCCCGATGTTCGGCCAGCGAAGGTTAGAGAACGGCATGTTGGCGATTAGCACACGAGCCACCCGACGGCCTCCCGGAAACGGAAGACGGGAACTCGCCAGACTCCCTCGAACTGTTCTTCGAGCTACTTCTCCCATTGATGCGACGTTTGAACCCCCAACTCCGATCGGTTTTTGCGAACCGCGTGATGAAGCAGTTGTCGGATTTGCGAGTCTTGCAGCTTGGCGCGGATCGGCCAGAGCTGCTCCATTACGGCGGCCGATTCGTGGTAGCGGCCCTGAAGAGTCAATACGCCGCACTTGCCGGCCAGGCCGAACGCCCGGAACTCCGGCTCGGTTTCGTCCAAGGCGGCAAACTCGTCGAAGATTTTTAGAGCCCGAGCATACTTGCCTTCGCGAAGGTAGATTCGCGCCAGTTGCTGCTTTGCCCGGCGGACCAGATATTGCTTTTCGGGGAAATACTCGATCACGCCGCGCCAAGCCTCTTCCGTGCCGATTTGGGCCGCATGGTACCACTGCCTCAGCGCCGTCTCTTGACGCGGCACCCGTGAACTCGCGGCAGCGGCTCCGGCAAGCAACGATGGCTCTCGGACAGTGAAGAAGGCGGCCGCTCCGCCGGCCAACAACGCACAGACCATTGCCGCGGTCCAGAGTAACCAGCGTGGACGCTTCAGTTCGCTCCGCGCAACCGTTTTCATCAGCACGTCGAGTTGCTGGGTAACTTCGCCCGGGACGCTACCGGTCATCTCAGGGCCGGTCATCTCTGGGCCGGTCATCTTAGGGCCGGTCGATTCCCCGCCGGGCAGCCCTTCCGGCCACTGATCGCCAAACTGCTCGACTTGCAGCCGATGTATCTCGTGCATCACTTCCCGGGCCGAATGGTAGCGGTCCTTGGGGGCTTTGGCCAACATCTTGTGGACGATGCGGCACAAGGCGGGCGGCAGGTCCGGGCGGAGGGTTTCCAGCGCTTTGGGCCGTTTTTTCAGATGCTGCACGGCCACACCCAGGGCCGTCTCGCCGCCAAAAGGCGGTGAGCCGGACAGCATGTGGTAGCAAGTCACGCCAAACGAATAGATATCGCTACGGGAATCGAGCCGTCGGCCTTCCACCTGCTCGGGGCTCATGTACAGGGGCGTGCCCATGGTCATCCCCACCTGGGTCAAGTCCACCCCTTCACCCTGACTCGCCAAGCGTGCCAGGCCAAAGTCGGCCACCTTCACTTCACCCGACTGGGTAAGCAGAATGTTTTCGGGCTTGATGTCCCGATGGACGATGCCCTGCTCGGCGGCTTTGGCCAGCGCCGCGGCCACCTGCCGCATAATACTCAGGGCATGGGCCAGATCGGGGGGCCCGTTGCGGGTAAGCCACTGCCGAAGATTTTGCCCGTTGACGTATTCCTGCGCAATGTAATGAACGCCACCGACACATCCACCCTCGTGGATTTGCACGATATTCGCATGAACCAACGACGCGGCGGCCCGGGCCTCGCGCTGGAATCGCTGAATGTAGGTCGGATCGTCGGCCAGATCGCTCTTGAGCACCTTGACGGCCACTTGGCGCTCGAGCAATTGCTGTTCGGCCAGATAGACCTCGGCCATGGCCCCGCGACCCAACCGCCTGAGCAACCGGAAGTCGCCAAGCTGCCGGCCGGAAAGGTCCGCGTCGCCTGGCGTTTTGGCGGGTTTGTCACCGGGACCACCCATAATCGCCGTCTCCGCCTGCCAGGCTCATTACCAATTGCCAATCCGCAAATTATTCACCGGCAAGGATTTAAGGCAAGCTGGGGAACAAGGATTTGAACCTTGACTAACTGATCCAGAGTCAGTCGTGCTGCCGTTACACTATTCCCCACTCCGGCCGGCTTCAAGCACGGGGGGGTTCCCGCCGGAACCGCCAAGTCTACTTGAAAGATATACGGGCCGCTTCCGCCCGAGTCAAGGGGAGGAGGGGAAGGCGGAAGGCGGAAGGCGGAAGGTGGCAGGGGAAAGGAAGAGAGGTCGGGCAGTTGACGGGCCCGACGCAATGAACCTAGAATCGGTTCTGGTGGCTGCAATCGATCACGGGGTTTTCGAGGCCCATCTTCCACCTGCGGGAGGGGTGTTGTGCGATGGCCGTACTACGGGTGCTAACAGGGCTGAATCCCGGGCAACTGTTTCCCTTGGAACACGACTCGGCCGTGCTGGGTAGGCATCCGGGTTGCGACATAGTGCTGGACGTCAGCGCTGTCAGCCGCCGACACGCAAAAATCCTCCGTATCAACGGGGAGTACTACGTCGAGGACATGCACAGCCGCAACGGCACGTTTCTGAACGATCGGCTGGTTACCGAACGCCAACAGCTCGTCGAAAACGACCGACTGCGGATTTGCGACGTGGTCTTCGTGTTTCACAAGGGACCGCCTCCAACGGAGGCTGACCTCGAACAATCGACCAACACCGGCGATGCCACGGTCATGGTGGTCGACGATGAGAGGACCACTTCCGGTTCGACAATCATGTCGAAGGTGGAGGTTGCCACCGGCTCGACCGGTTTGGGACTGGCGGTCAATGCCGAGGCGAAGCTGAAGGCGCTGGTCGAAATAGGGAACAATTTGGGTAAGGCTATCGGGTTGGGAGAAGTGCTGCCCAAGTTGCTCGACGGGCTGTTCGCCATCTTCGTGCAAGCCGACCGCGGATTCATCGTGCTGAAGGCTCCCAACTCGGGTCGGTTGATCCCCAAGGCACTCAAGCACCGCCGCAATCAAGAGACCGAGACAATCCGCATCAGCCGCACTATCGTCAACGAGGTAATGGATACCAAGGAGGCAATCCTCTCGGCCGATGCAGCGACCGACTCGCGGTTCGACATGGCCGAGAGCATCGTCGATTTTCATATCCGTTCGATGATGTGTGCTCCGCTGATCGGCAGCGAGGGCAACGCACTCGGCGTGATTCAGATCGACGCGCTGGACCAGCAGAAGCGGTTCACCCGGGAAGACCTCGACGTGCTGGCTTCGGTGGCTTCCCATGTGGCCTTTGCGGTGGAGAATGCCCAGTTGCACGAAACGGCCCTTCGCCAACGGGCCTTGGAGCGGGAGTTGGCAATCGCACACGAAGTGCAGCAGGGCTTCCTGCCCGACGCCCCGCCGGAAATAGACGGTTACGGGTTTTTCGATTTCTACGATCCGGCCAGCCAACTGGGTGGAGACTATTATGATTACGTGCGCTTGCCCGACGGGCGGCTGGCGGTGGTGCTGGCCGATGTGTCGGGCAAGGGGATCGCGGCGGCCCTGCTGGTGGGCCGACTCTCGGCCGAAACCAGATACTCCCTGGTCAGCCAGCCCACCCCCGCCGACGCCATGGACCGGCTGAACGACGTCTTCTGCGAAAACCGCTGGGAGGACCGCTTCGTAACGGCACTACTGGTCGTGCTCGATCCGCTTCGGCACGAAGTGACGGTCGTCAACGCCGGGCACATGGCGCCCCTGTTGTGCCGCGCACCGGCAACGGTCGAAGCAATTGGACAAGCCGAAAGCGGTCTGCCGCTGGGTGTCCAAGACAACGTTTCATACGGGCAGTCCAGCGTGACGCTCGAGCCGGGCGATTGCCTCACGCTCTATACCGACGGTATTACCGAGGCAATGAACAACGACCGCGAACTCTACGGCCACGGCCGGCTGCGCGGTCAACTCGACTCGCCCGTCCACGGCGTGGCTTCGCTCGGCCGGCAGATACTCAACGACGTCAGACAATTCGTCGGCAACCGCCCCCAGGCCGACGACATGTGCCTGATTTGTTTTGGCCGGGAGAAACGGCGGTAGGCGGCACATTCGCGTTGCCCGGATGATGCCCTCGCGGTATAGTAGTTGAGAGTTGAGAGTTGATGGTTGATAGCGGTCGGTTATTGTAAGGTGACATTCGTGCCCGTGCCGAGTAGACTTCCGCGAAACACAATTACGAACGCGCCAACCTAAGTCGTTGTAAAAGAATAACTTGACCGAATCGGCAACTGGGTGGCACGTCCCTGAGCGCAGCGAAGGGCGTGGGGGCCGGAAAAACACGCCCATCGCTGCGCTCAGGGACGTGCCACCCAGTTGGCGATTCGGTCAAGGTATTCTTTTACCACGACGTAGGT
>JAUWJC010000140.1 GCA_030607895.1 Pirellulales bacterium | reverse complement strand
TCAGTTGTCAGTAGTCAGTTGTCAGTAGTCGGAGATTGGAAACAGCGACTCTTGTGAGTATTCAGACTGATAACTGATAACTGATAACTCCATTCCAAAACCGCAGTTTGTGACCGCGTTGAGTATATCAACGACATAGGTTGTCAATGACTAGCGTACACGAGGACCCGAATTTGTCCAACAACAGCATACCGTCCCCCTGGCACGAACTGGCCGGCCGGGTGCTAAAAGGCCACGAGTTGACTGCCGAGGAAGGCCTGGCGATTCTCCGCTCGGACGACCGCGAACTACTCGATCTCCTGGCGGCCGCCTACCGCGTGCGATATCGGTGGTTCGGCAATCGGGTGCGTCTGAACTTCCTGATAAACGCCAAGAGCGGAATGTGCAGCGAGGATTGCGGCTATTGCTCCCAGTCGAAGATCTCCAAGGCCGACATTCCCAAGTACAACCTGCTGGAGCCGGAAGAAATCCTCGACGGTGCCCGACTCGCCCACCAACGGAAAGCAAAGACCTATTGCATCGTGATTTCCGGCCGCCGGCCATCCGAACGGGAGATGGACATCATCGCCCGGGTTGTTCCGCGGATTAAATCAACCTACGACCTGAAGGTTTGCGTCTCGCCGGGGCTGATCACTCCCGAGCAGGCCGTCCAACTGAAGGAGTGCGGGGTGAATCGGGTGAACCACAACTTGAACACCAGCCGTCGCTTCTATCCGCATATCTGCACCACCCATGCGTATCAGGACCGGCTCGATACGCTCCACGCGGTCCGCAATGCCGGCTTGGAGATTTGCTCCGGCGGGATTGTGGGCTTGGGCGAGGAAGACGAAGACGTGGTCGAGCTTGCCATGCGGCTGGCCAAGTTGGCCGTGGACGTGGTGCCGGTAAACTTCCTGATACCGATTCCCGGCATAGCCTTGGAAAACGTTCGCCGGCTGAATCCCCGCTATTGCCTGAAGGTGCTCGCGCTGGTGCGTCTGGCCAATCCCAAGTGCGAATTGCGGATTGCCGGCGGCCGGGAAGTACACCTCGGCAGCCTGCAACCGCTGGGGCTTTATCCGGCCAACGGAATATTCATCGGCGACTACCTGACCACCAAAGGCCAATCGGCCGACGACGACTACCGAATGATCGAGGCCCTGGGATTCGAGATCGTGGTGGAAGGGGCCGAAGCGCCGCGGGAGTGATCCACACTGGGGACTGGTCCATTTTCCTGGACGTGCAACGGCATTCCGGAATACCCGGAGTACCTGCTCCCTGATAGGTAGCGGACTAAGTTCCGTCCGGTTACAACCGGACAAACCGCGCCATTTACTGCGGACAAAGCTCTGTCCTACATCCCATAAGGGGACCATAAGTGCGTCCCCTTGATAGTCCGCTTGATGCGGACCACCGGGGCCGCTGAAAGAAAGAAAACGTGGCCGGGACCGGAGGCTGCTTGACAGAACTGCCGATATTTGCTAGAAAGCCAATATGGGCAAGAGCAAACCGAAACCGACGATGACCGACGTTCTCCGGGCCGCAATCCAGGAAAGTGGGCTCAGCGCCTACCGCATTTCCAAAGACACCGGCCTGGTGGTCACGTCGATCATTCGATTCACCAACGGCGAAACGTCCCTTCGGCTCGACAAAGCCGACGCGCTGGCCGAGTACTTCGGGCTGGAACTGACAAAACGAACAAGGAAGCAAACATGAAAACCTCAGCCCCCGGTGCTGTTGCGAGTCTTGTTTGTGGGATTTTGTCCGTCGTGTTGTGTTGGGTACCAGTTGTCGGACTTGTGCTGGGTATCATCGCCATTCGTCAGTACACGTCCGTTACGCCTTTCCGTTTGACGCTGTTTCGCCCGGGGGCGGCCGGCACTATGCCTATAAGACCGTGGATGCCGTTTTCGCCATTGAGCCCACGTCGATCGTGGTGGTGACGGTGAAGGTCTATTACCACAACTGAAAGAGAACGAGGGTGTTGCGATGAAGATTCGCTATGACGCCGAAGTGGACACGCTGTACATCGAACTGCGGCTCTTGGAACCGGGCACTGCGGAGTGCCGGGAATTGACGCCCGACATTACCGCCGACTACGGACCGGACGGCAAACTGGCCGGACTGGAAATCCTCGACGCCTCCCAAGTGCTCGGCGAAGATGCCCATAAGGTGGTGCTGGAGTTGGCCCCGGTTGCGTCGGCCGCGACCACCTGAAACCGGCTGAAACCTTAACGGTGAAGTCAACGATGGGGACCGTCTACAAGAAGACCGTAACAAGAGTGCTGCCGCTGGGGACAAAAACGGCCCTTGGCGATTTCGTCTTGAGATGAGTCAGTAGCGGCGGCGCGCAAACCCGTTCCTGCACCCGAGGAGGAGGCAAATCCGCCGAGAATTCCCGCTTTCAGGGGCTCTTGGCCCCTTGACAGACTGATTTCTCCATGCAAGAATGGAAACCATCGTCGGGGGCGGTCCCCGCCGAGTAGTCCCGGTTCGCCCGCTTTCCAGGAGTTTGCACCCAAAACCGGAAGAGCCAAATAGAAGGGTTGGTACGGAAAACTCTAAAAACTATTAGGGCTGTACGGAGTGCCCCCCAAGCTTTGGATTACGATCGAGATAATGCGTTCAGGGAAATCCTTTTCGGAAAGTTCCCGAGAGCCCTGAAAACCGGTGAAAGGTTATCATGTTGAAGGAGGGTGGACAATGTTAGGGCGAAATTCTGTAGTATCTCTTGTCTGGGCGTTCCTCTTGATGGTGCTGACGACCTCGGGCGTCGCAAACGACGGAACGTTCACCATAGAACTAGAGCAGAATCCCAAGATCGGGTTCCGTATAGGGGGGCACATGACAAACGCTGCCTTGGATCGCTCGGCCTGGTGGTACTACGAAGGGGGGGTCGTGGCCTGGAAGGTGAGTCATTCCTCGGACGGTATTTATATTGAGGACGTCATATTGACAGATTTCCCTGGCTTCTCAGCGTCGGGAGTGAACCAAGTCTCTGACACTGACTACCCCAACAACGCTTTTGCAGAGGCAAACAGCACCATCACCTGGCACGAAACCTCTGAAGCTGCGGGATTTGAGTTTACGACTACTGACCACGTCACGAGGTCGGGTCACCACGACGAGTATTACGAGCCTGCGCATCTACCCGGCTATCCACCGGGCGCACTCTTCTACCACACCGTCGACAGCTCTGCGGACGCCTACACCCACTTCGATGTAGAGACCCATGACCCGGCGATCTTTAGAATCCAGGGCGGGCCTGGAAATAGCATACGACACCCGTGCTCTGTCGCACTGACTACATCTGTTGACGCAAGAGGATATTTAGCACCCCAAAGTGGGTACCCATACGGTCCCCAGCCGTGTGCAACCGTGCGCGTCTACGGCCACGCATTTGTTGATAGGTACGGATCACGCTCCTACCACTATGTCGGCAGCGCGTCTACATATCCAGGTTGCGATCCGCAAGAGTCGGAGACTTGGTGTGTTGCACAAGCAGGATATTCTATCGAGGTCTCTGCCGCACTCGGCGATTTTGCGATTGGGAGTTGGGCAAGCGGCATGTCGACCCAGCCGGGTAGCAGTTCGGGGACGGCAACGGTTAGGGGAACGGCCGAGGTTCAGCCGGTCTCAGCAGTTACCCGTTTCGTTCCCGGCCAATTCCCCAACTATAAGCAGCCTTATCCCAAGACTTGTACGGCGACCTCCACCATCATGGTGGTGGACTATCTGGCATCGCGCTACCCGGACCTGGCATACCTCAGCGAGAGCCCGAGCACACCCGAGGGGAGGATCGAGTTTCTCGATTCGTTCTTCACCGGAGGGGACAGAAGTCGAACGCTGCGTGATATCCAGGTAGGCTTGAGAGAGTGGCGCAGCACCTTGGAGGCGATCAACCCTGATGCGGAGGGAAGACTCAGGTTCCACTTTATTGACATCGGAGACCTAGATCTCTACATGAGCGATTCACCCGTTGTGGTTGGGTATCACCAGGAGGTTTTCGGAGGTCATCATGTTGCAGCGTACGGGACGTATGCGGCACACGCTCTGGCCAGGGGTGACAGCCGGTGGCTCGCCGTCCGTGATACGTGGTCAGACGGCGTGACGAAGCCAGCGAGCAATTGGGAGGATGGTCTCGGTCAGTCAACCTGGTTGGATGCCGACGGCATCACGGAGTGGTGGCCCACGGCGGCTTGGAAGTCCACGCCCGGCTGGGAGGGTTCTCATTTCTTCGGACCCGGAGACCTCGATGGTTTGGAGGGCTGGCACTATGCAGATGGACGTTGCAACATCGTGTTTACGCGGACACGCGGCATTCCGCCATCGCTATTCGATCCAGCGGGCCCGCCCGCATTCTTCTCCGGACTAAAGTCGTGCTTGCTGTTCGACAAGATGACGACACCATCTGGAGACTCGCCTGCCGACGGATTGCTCTACGATATCATCCAAGACGACCCGGCGGCTGAAGTAACCTTCGAGACGGTTGCAGAGGCGAACTCGGAGGACATGCTTCGCCTGTTCAGTCCCGACGGGAGCAGGGTGGGAATCTCGACGATCATCGAACTCCCCTCGTTGCTTGCCGTGTACTTTGAATACCTCGCGAAGACCGAGGGGAAGCTGGGCATCTATCTGGGCGACGAGTTGCTGAGTGAACTGGCCTTTGCCCTCCCACTGGCAACAGAAGTAGGGCAATTTGACGGGTTATTCGATGTGTCTTATTTCGGCTATCTGGAGGGCGACGAAGCGGACTTTAAGCTCATACTGAGCGGCTTGGGCGATCCCGAAGTGTACGTGGACACGCTGATTCTCGGCGAACCGATCTCCGCTCCGCCGATTATCCCCGAACCCTCCACCCTCGTCCTTTGGGCCCTCGGTCTGGCATGCATCGGCTTCTACGGCTCGCGGAAACGCCGCTGCCGCTGACCCGCTCGCATAGCCGCACACAACGAGCCGGAGCGAAGATTCGGGAATTCCGGGGACACAATACTGATTTCTCTTGACGCCTTTCGGGTTGTCGGCATAATGTGGGCATGGCAAGACTGGCGAGATTGGTGGTGCCAGGGTGCCCGCACCATATCACGCAACGCGGCAGTCGTCGTCACACGGCCAGTTGGGGACTGGTTCGTTTTTCGGCTGGTTGATAGTCCATTTCCCAAACACGTTCTCAGCGCGGCTGGGGCACCTCGTGCTGGAACTTCGCCCAGTAGGCCCGTTCCACGGCGTAGGTGTCAACGGGTGTGTCGTCGGGCAGGTTCTTCGGCAGGACGCCGTAGCGTTGCATCTCGCGGATGTAGAACCGGTTCGGCCGGAAGCCGGGCATGTCGAAGCGTTTGTGTTTGGCCAGCCGCTTCGAGGCGTCGTTGATCGCCGCGAGGATTTCTCGGTAGTCCTGGTCGGCCGTGTCCTCGAAGACAGGCTTGCCGCACCGTTGCAGCCCGCCGGCCTTGGTGCCGAGCGGGGCGCGCACGAGCATCGATTTTTCCGGCCGGTCGAGATTGCACAGCGACTGGTAGAGCGGTGCTTCACCCAACTGGAAGTAGGCAAGGTGCCGGATCAGGATGATGTCGTAAACGTCGGTCAGCAGGGGTTGCGGTGGTTCGCGCCGGCCGAACTGGAAGTAGAACGCCCCCTTCTTCGGATTGCGGTACGGCGGCTTGGTCGCCTTGTGGCACGAGGCACAACGCCGCTTGATGGTCGCCTCGGGAAATTGCACCGTGTGGATACCGCTTCCCAAGGCTCCGTAGGTGCCCGGATAGACGGTGCCCGATTCAATCCAGAGCCGGATCGTCTTGCGCTGTTGCCCCGAAACTCTCGCGTCGTGGTGGCTGCCGTCGATCAGCTTCATCAGGCGGCTGGCGGAAGAGCCGATCGTCCGCGGCGCGCGGTCTCCCGTACCGTTGCGGCCGTCGGCGACCAGGCTGTTGCTGAACATCGTCCAGTAGGAAGTGGTGAAGTAAGGGGTGCGATCACCCGACAGATCAACCTGGCCGTCGCGCCGGTCGGGGTTGTGGCACCGGACGCAGTGCTGGTCGAGGATCGGTTGGATGTCGCGGGGGAAGTCCAGCACGTCGGGCACGTCGCTGGGGGCGGCCGGCGAACTGGGGCCTCTGCGCAGGGCGGCCAGCGTGGCCGTCGGCCTTGCGTGCGGGGCGCGGACACGCTGCTCGTGGCACCCGACGCACGACGTCGTCTCGCCTGGCTGAACGGTCACGAAGCTCTGCATGCGCTTGACGGACAGGTCGTTCTCGTCCAAGGCGACGAAGAACAGCGAGCGCAGCGCGGGCACCTCCATGTAGGCCGAGCCGTCCTCTTCGACCGGTACCGTGCCGAGGATGCGCTCGAGCATGAACGTTCCGCCGACCGTGAGCGGTTCCTGACCGTTGGAGAAGTTTACCGGGCGGGGGAGTTGCTCCAGGACGAGCAGCTTTTTGATTTCGCCGGGGCGAACTCCCTCCATGTTGCGGCCTTCGTAGACATCCGACAGGACCAGCCTACCGGTCGGCTGCCGCTGGGAGAAACGGGACGGGATGACCGGCTCGCGGGGCCGGGGGCGCAACGGCCGCGGTTCGTGGCAGTCCCAGCGGCCGCCCGATTCCTTCGGCCGATAAACGGTTTCGGTGGTTCCGTCGGAGGCCAGCACGTGAAGTCCCGCCTTGTCGGCCACGAGGAAGTATTCTTCGGACAAGGGGTACGGGTCGCGGAAGTAGCGTTTGCCGATCTTGCGCGCCATCGACATATCGTCCGGCCCGCGGCTCGGATCGACGATCGTGACGATTCCGGCGTGTTCCGTGCGGCCGTGGCCGGGTGAGAATGAAGCGACCACCTTGTCCGTGCCGGGAATCGGCTTGGCGTCGATCATGACGCCCCCCGCGTGCTGATTGCCGAAGAAGACCATCACGCCCGTGCCGTCCGGGTTGTTCGTCCACAGGTGGTGGTACAACAGCATGTACCGGTCGACGTATTCCCAGCGCATGTAGAGTATCCGCCCGTCGGGCAGCATCCAGGGCGTGTTCTCCTGCTCGGCGTTGTTCGACATCATGCGGATGTTTCGGCCGTCGGCGTCGCAACGGTGTAGAGTGGCCACCTGGGTCCGCCAACACGGCACGAACCGATGGCACCGGCTGGAGCAAAACACGATACCGCCGGCCGGCGTGTAGATCGGCTCGATGTCGTTGTCCGGCCCGCCGGTGAGCTGCCGGAGGTTGGTGCCGTCGACGTCGATTTCGTAGAGGTGGAAGGTTTTCGTGCCGCTCTTGCGATAGGAGAACAGGATTTTCTGGCCGTCGTAGTGGACGTTCGGGTCGCGGATACCACCCCGCGGATCGTCCAGCAGCACGCGCAGCTTGCCGGTCCGCAGGTTCAGCCGGCACAGCCGCGCGCCGTCGCCGAAGGCGTAGCGCATGTCGCCTTCCTTGATCAGCGCCCGGTCGCTGTAGGGCGACTCCGTCTCGCAGTAGTGGCCGAAGTTGCCGTACCAATGGTCGCGGCCCGACACCCGTTGCGCGAAGATGACTTCGTCACAACCGGCCATCGGGCCGCCGAGCACCGCTTGAAGGATTGCGCTGGAAGCGGGCTTCTCGGCCGGCGAGCCCTCCTCGGCGACTGCCCGGCCAACCCGCACCGTGATAATCGCCATCAAGCAAACGGACACGGCTCGAGCCGACCAGTGACGCTCACGCGGAACACGCATGACGGCTTTTTCTCCTGCTCTGGGGATATTGACAGGCGAGGAGTCAACGGAACCGTGGCAGGGATTCCACGTTGGCTCAGCCTCAAAGGAACAGCTACAGGATAACACCCGGGCCGACGCCGGGCAACCATCGTGTTGCGGGCAGAACGGGGAAATGGCACGTCGGAAGGGCGTACGGGTAACGCCGTGCCGATCCGCTGCTGTGGGGGCTCGTTGCCAGCAGCGAATGATCCGCGATTGGGCGAAGTTCCTTTCCGATCCGGCGGACGAAAAGGAGCGGGAGTTGCTTCGTCGTCACCAGCCAGCGGGCCGCCCGCTCGGTGGGGAGCCATTCATCGACAAGCTCGATAGAATCCTCGCCCGCAAGCTACGCCCCCAAAAGCCCGGCCGTTCCCGAACCAATGAAAATTAGTATTGTGTCCCAGGAATACGTTCGGCCCGATCAGGATGCCCACTTCAATTGGAGCTTCTTGTGATGAAGGGCACAATCTCTGAGATAGAGGTTGATTAGATTCTGGTACGGCATGCCGAGCTCCGTTGCCAAAGCCTTGAAATACGCAACAGTGCTCTTGTCCAACCGGATCGTGATCGGCTGTTTGAGTTGTTTGATATACGGATTTTTCTTTCCCTTCATCTTCCCGAAATCGTAATGCTTTCTCATGACTTAACTCCAGTAAGCTGTTTGTTCTCGTTTGTTTGCTTTACGCGCTGATATGATTCGGATGACCGAGTCGTCAGAACGGTAACAATGGCACACGACGAGGACGCGAAGCGTAAAGCTCATGCCAAGCATCAGAAAACGGTCTTCGTCATCGGAATGATCGGGGTCAAAGTAGCGAATGGCGTTCTCATCGAGAAAGACCGTCCGGGCTTCCTCGAAGGAGACCTTGTGTTTTCGCTTGTTCTCCCGACTCTTCTTCTCGTCCCACTCGAAGCGGATATCACTCATATGTATACTGTACGTATAACAGGGCGGCTAGTCAAGCCGTTTTCCGTGGGCGTGTTGTGCTGCCTTGCCTACGGCGATCGTTGGAAAAGCTACTGGACCGCGAACTAACCCCCCACATTGCCGACCGTTGCGGTAAGTTTTTCTCGAATCAGAGAAACCTCGAAACTTGTTACGTATACTCAACGCGGTCAAGAATTGAGGTTTTCGGATTAAGTTGTCAGTTTTCAGTTGTCAGACGAGTTCCGTTTAGCCGGCGGACTTGTCCGCCGTGAACGAACCAGCGGCGGGCAAGCCCGCCGGC
>JAUWJC010000329.1 GCA_030607895.1 Pirellulales bacterium | reverse complement strand
GGGCGGGCTGCTCATGTTGCTATGGGTGGCCAACCGGCGGGGATAACCTCAACAAACTCTGAAGTTGTTTTTCGCTCGCCCATAACCCACCCCAAAACGGTTCCGGTTTTCGTTACGGGTTGCGTGGTGATATCAGGCCCAACGGGTCGCGCTATCATAGCCCAGGGCGCAGCCCTGGGGCTGCCGCGGAACGACCAATCCGGAAGGCCCAACGGGCCGCGCTAAGGCGGTTAGCGCGCCCCGTTGGGGCTTGCGGCGCGGTGACGGCTAAGTACCCAGGGCTACGCCCTGGGCTATGACAGCGCGGCCCGTTGGGCCTGAAACCGCAGAACAAAACCCGGATGAAGCGGAACAAAACCCGGATGAAAATGAATTCCCCACAACCCCACATTTTCAACAGTCCAGTGCCACCGTTCTTTGAATTAAAGGAGTTTCGCATGAGAGACTGCATGAGAGTTCTAGCCTTGTTATGTACCGTGGCAGTGCTGCTGCCCGGCCGTATTGCTGTTGCGCAGGAGAAGAAAGAAAAACAGCAGCCGACCGTGGCTCTGGTCGTTGACGGCCGGGCGCGTGCCACGATTGTGCTGCCGGCCGAGCCGGGCAAGCCGCTGGTGTTCGCGGCCAAACAGCTCCAACAGTACGTGCAGAAGATCAGCGGCGCTTCGCTGCCTATAGCGAGCGAGCAGGACAAAGTGTCGGGCAACCGGATACTGCTGTGGCCCAAGGGCACGCCGGCCGAAGCCGGCCTGGCCGTGCCGGAAGACCTGGGCGAGGAGGAGTACCTTATCAGCACCACGGGCAGCGACCTGGTGATCGGCGGCGGCAGCGACCTGGGGACGTTCTTCGGCGTCTGCGGGCTGTTGGAGGACCACCTGGGTGTGCGGTGGTACGTGGCGGGTGATCCGCTGGGCGAGTGCGTGCCAAAGATGAAGGACATCGTCCTGCCGCGCATAAATGATCGCCAGGGGCCCGACTTCCCTATGCGCTGGATCGGCAAAACGTTGCAGTGGGCCAAGATGAATCGTCAGAACTACCCCGGCGGGGCGCTGGACGTAGGCTTCAAGATCAAGCCGGGCATCTTTCACACGCAGGACATTCTGCTGCCAACGAAGACCTATTTCGCCGAGCACCCGGAATACTACGCCCTGGTCGACGGCAAGCGCGGCGGGGCGAAGCACGGCTGGATACACCTATGCCATTCCAATAAGGATGTTGTACGGATAGTCGCCCAGAACATGGGCAAGATCCTCGATGCCGACCCCGACGTAGACCTGGTGACCTTCGCGCCGACCGATTGGACACAGTTGTGCGAGTGCGAGGCCTGCAAGGCGATGGACGACAAGGGCGAGGTGCCCAAGGACCAGCGGATGTCGCGGCGGATGCTGATATTCCACAACCGGCTGGCCGAGGCATTGACCAAGACCCACCCTAACGCCAAGTTGCTGGTGGGGGCCTATCTCAACTACACGCGTCCGCCCAAGGACAAGAGCATCCGCGCGCATCCGGCGTTGTCGGTGGTCATCTGCGACATCCAGTATTGCATGGCCCACCCGGTGAACGACCCCAACTGCCCACCCAACCGTGTTTACGACGAGATCATCAAGGGCTGGCAGGCCCTGGGCTGCGACATCTACTTCTACGAGTATTACTACAAGGTCAACTGGATGGGCCTGCCGTGGCCGATCACGCACAAGCTGGCGGTGGACATCCCGTATTTCAAGAGTGTTGGGGTGAAGGGCGTCTATACGCAGTTCACCACGCAGAACGCCTGGAAGCTCTTTCCCGGTTACTATGTGGCCGCGAAACTCATGTGGGACGTGGACGCCGACGTAGACCGGATACTCGATGAGATGTGCAACCGCCTGTTCGGCAAGGGCGGCCCGGCCATGCGGGAGTATTATCGGGTGATGGAGGACTCGATGGCCAACTGCGGCCGGCACTTCCCCGGGCGTGGGACAACCTTCGGACAATATGTGTTTACACCTGCTGTCATGAAGACGATGGGCGACTCGTTGGCCACCGCGCACGAGCTGGCCGAGGATGAGCTGGTGAAGAAGCGGCTGGCCAAGATCGACTTGTCGTTCGAGTACACCCAGCGGCTGATGAAATACGTCCGCCTGCGCGACAGAATCGGCTCCAAGGACAACTCGCCACAGGAGGCCCTGGCTATCGCACAGCAGGCGCTGGACGTGCTGGGGAAGCTGGTGACCGAGGTCCGCCAGGATCGGGCCAAGTGGGACGGCATCGTCAGCGACGGCCATGATTCCCCGGTGTCCGAGAAGTGGTATCTCGGCCCGGAACTCAGAAGGCTCCGCGCCCGCGTCGAGCAACTGCAACGGTGAGCCCGCTGAATTCCGGGGACACAATACTGATTTCTCTTGAGGCCTTTCGGGTTGCCGGTATAATGGTGGCATGGCAAGACCGGCAAGAGTGGCGGTTCCAGGCCCGGAACAACCACTCTTGCTAATCGAGCCATGCCGCAAATCTAGCAGAACCACCCACCGCAGTCAAGAGTTATGTATACTGTCCCCGGAACTCTCGGAAGAGGCTCCCCAAATGCCCGTGCGCGGCGGAACTGGGCGGTGCGAAACCTCGAACAGGCGGACGAGGTCCACTTGCTCGCCACGGAGATCGACACGCACCTGCCGGACTACGCTAAGACGTCTTGGCGTTGGCGCATTCTCTACATCCGCGCGGCCATCGACCATGTGCTCAAGAACCAGGGGTTTCAATCCGACGAAGCAAGGGCCGCACTGAAACCATTCTGTGACGAGTTGCGTCGCATCTACCACGCCGAGCACACGTTTATCGCTCCACCGAAGTTCCCGCCTCCCCCCGATCCGACCTCGCCTACGGCAAGCCCGTGAGCGTGTCCTCGACCGCTCCGAAGCCCGGAAGCTCGAAGCGTACACTGGTGGACGGCATCCGGTCGGATTACGATCGCTACAACTTCTGGGCACACGATGCCGGCAAAGAGAAGACCGCGGTCGTTACCATTGACCTTGGCCGGCGGACCGCGTGATCGACGGCGTGGACATATCGCCGGCCCTACTGAGCACCGGGCCCAGTCCACGGCAGACGATGTTCTTCTACCGCGGCACGAAGTTGCACGCCGTCCGTCACGGGCTGTTCAAGGCGCACTTCATCACCAAGCCTGCCTATGGCCCAGGTCGCGCGGAAGAGCACGACCCGCCGGAGCTTTACAACCTGGACGAAGATCCTTCGGAGCGGTTCAACGTGGCGGCGAAACGTGCGGATGTGATTGCCGAAATCCGCAAGATCGTGGAGGCACACCGCAAAACGGTCGTTCCGGTCGAATCGCAATTCGAGAAGGTAACGGCCCGGCGCTGATCCGGCCGGGAATTCGCGCGGAACAAGCGCTGGCAAGGGCACTACGGAAGGGGACAGGTCCATGTTTTCGGCCAACGATGGACCAAAAAATGCATCCATTGGCCGAAAAATGGACCAGTCCCCAGGGCGTTGGGACGTTGCGGCCGGGATCAGGCAATCGGCTTAACGGAACCGGCACGAGGTCCCTTGCCGCGTCTTCCACCGCCGTCCTCGACCTCATATTCGACAGCCTGCCCTTCTTGCAAGTTATCGAAGCCAGTGTCCACTACTGACGAATGATGGAAGAAGATGTCCTCCCGATCGCCCGAAATGAACCCAAAACCACGGTCCGAAACAATCTTCTTCACGACACCCTGCGGCATTGATACTACTCCTCGTGTCACAAGGCGGGCAACAGCCCGCGGAACTCTAACCCAACCGGCCTTCCTCCGGCCGGAACAAGCTCCCCAGGAGGCAGCCGAATCACCGTGTTTGTCGAAACGGACGCCGTTGCAGGGTATCAATTCGCAAACCACAGTTCGACACGAACAAGCTGGCCGTCGGGCCGCTCTTGCCACCTCGGGAGTACCTACAAATCCAAGGCAACAGCATACCACATTTCCGCATCCGCCTGCAATACCCCGTGGATTAGGGGGGAACCGAGAAACGGAAGAACCCCTGTTTCCATGGGACTCCTCCGATACAATGGGGCCGAAACGTTGACCTGTTCCGCTGGATTGTTATGCCTGAGAGCGACCTGACGCAGACTCTGCGACTTTCGATGGTTCCCGGCGTGGGACCTCGGATTCGGCAGGCGCTTTTGGAGCGGTTCGCCTCGCCGGAGGCGGTGCTCCGCGCGGCACCCAGCGAGTTGCGCGAAGTGCCGGGCGTTGGGCCGAAAATAATGAAGAGCATCGTCTCGGCCGCCGACGAGATCGACGTCGACCGGGAAATCACGATCTGCCGGGAACACGGTATCGGCATCCTGACCGAGTCGGACGAGGCCTATCCCCGCCTGCTACGCGAAATCCACGATCCGCCCGGCGTGCTGTTCGTCCGCGGTGAGTTCAAAAGCCAAGACGCCCTGGCCATCGCCATTGTGGGCACACGGCACGGGACCCGCTACGGGCTGGATCAGGCCGAACGGTTGGGAGCCAGTCTTGCCCGGGCCGGCTTGACCGTGGTTAGCGGCCTGGCCAGGGGTATCGACGCCGCGGCCCATCGAGGGGCCCTTTCGGCCGGCGGGCGGACTCTGGCCGTGCTGGCCAGCGGCGTGTTGAACGTCTATCCGCCCGAACATGAAAAATTGGCTGCCCAGGTATCCGCCAACGGCGCATTGCTGAGCGAATCGCCATCGAACGTCGAGCCTTTGGGCGGCATGTTTCCCCAGCGGAACCGGATTATCAGCGGGCTGTCGCTGGGAGTGATCGTCGTGGAGGCACCCGAGCGGAGCGGGGCGCTAATCACCGCACGGCACGCCATGGAGCAAGGCCGCGAAGTATTCGCCGTGCCGGGCCGCGTCGACCATCGCACCGCCCGCGGGTGTCACCGCTTGATCCGCGACGGCGCCAAACTGGTCGAAACGGCCGACGACGTGCTGGAGGAGCTTGGCCCGCTGGTCGAGGCTGCTCCCCGCGACGACGGCCAGGTGATCCATCATCCGGCCGAATTGACACTCAACGAACTGGAACAGAAGGTCCTCGCGGCCATCGACAGCGACTCGACGCCGATCGATCGGATTATCGCCGAGACCGGCCTGCCGGTGCCCCGCGTGTTGTCGACGATTAGCGTTCTGGAGATGCGCCACCTGGTCCGCCGGCTCAGCGGCTCGACGGTAGTGCGGAAGTAGGTCGGAGGCCGCAAAACGGCCCCCGGTTAATTTTCCGGGAAGGCCCCGCGGGGGGTT
>JAUWJC010000387.1 GCA_030607895.1 Pirellulales bacterium | reverse complement strand
GGGTGAAGACATCACTCGCCTTTTCGGCCTGAAGGCCGGCGAGCTACATCTTCTTCTTTTTGGTAGCCTTCTTCTTTCTGGCGACCTTCTTCTTCTTTTTGACCACCTTCTTCTTCTTTTTGGCCACCTTCTTCTTCTTGGCGACCTTCTTCTTCTTGGCAACCTTCTTCTTCTTGGCTACCTTCTTCTTTTTTTGGCCACCTTCTTCTTGGCGACCTGCTTCTTCTTGGCCACCTTCTTAGGGGTTTTCTTCTTGGCCACCTCGTGTCCTCCTAACTAACGTGGTGGGCGACTGCTTACCGATATTCGGGCTGGGGCCAAAACTCGACAGGCACATCGCCACGGAAACAAGACAACGAACAGCCACTGGTTTGCCATTAGCACAATTGCGTCTCGCGGCAAATCGTGACCGTTCTGGATCTCCTTATTGCTCTCTCGCCTTCGCACAAACCCCAACTCAGCAATCCCGCGGAACTCTGCAAGACTTCGAGTTTCCATTATCGTACCTATTCTGAAAAACTTTGCAAGTACAATTCTTGGCTTCGAGGAAAAAATTTCCCCTCGTCGCGCGCCTCCAGCGCGATTGAACCCAATTCATCGGCGGTTCACTCACGGCGCAAAACGGTCTTCAACCTGGCTATCGCCGACGCGCTAGCGCGTCAAAAAACAGCTTCGGTATCAACCGGCTTGATGCCGATGTTACAGCGCGCCGAGTACACATCTGCTCGCATCAGCGATGAAGAACGCGCCTCGATCAACATCGTCTCGTGCAATCGTGATGAGGCCATTTGGGCAGTCGATCGAACGGGTGCGGCCGCGGCGGATTTCCTGTTTCTCAGACCGCTTGAGGCCCTGAAAGCCGGGCCGGCAGCGTGCGCGCAACATCTTGATATATAACGCTTTACGCGCAGCCGTTCAGCGCGGATGTCGCCTCGCGAAACCGTGCCGCCAGAGCGGATCAACCACCCCAAACAAAAGAAGCCAGCGGAGAGAAACGCACTCTACCGTCGTAGTGATTTGCCCTGAATGAAACACTCGACCCGATCGAAAAACAACCACGCAACAACCGGTTCGTCGGCCGCGCCCGTGTCGATCCGCAGGCGGTCCATGACGGGTCAAGATACGGCGATCATCGCCGACGACATGCGTGTTCGGTTGTTGCCTGTAGGGGTCGGTTGCCTTTTTGAAACACGAGTTGCGGTGTGCGAAAAACTCGGTGGCCGATCGGGGAAAAAATTTTTGAAAACCCTGTTTCTACGCGCCAAACACACGCTACGGCCGGTGTCCCGCGGCCCATTCACACCCACGCCGGATCAATTCGGCCACGCCGGGCATCCGGATCGCTTTCACATCGTGGCCCAACGGCGAGTGAAACACACGCCCCTTGCCGTACCGGAATACAAAGGCCATGGGATGGTCTTTGCCCGTTTTTTTTGATCGGGAAGTGGCCAACACGTCGACCGGCCGCTCGCCTACAAGGCAAGTGTAGAGTTCGTCGTCGGCTTGGAAGTCCTTCATCGAGCGTGTGATCGGGTGTTCGTGGTTGACAATCTTCACGGTGAACGGCCCGCGCGGATCGTGTCCGGTCTTCTGATCCCACACCTTTCCGACCAGGTTGACGAACTCCGGCCACTTCTCGAATGCTCCGCAAGCGAAGTGAAAGACGAACAACCCCTTGCCCTGTTTAACAAACTTCACCAGATTCTCTTGTGCTTGTTTCTCGTTGGTCAGCGGCTTGTAGTTCTTGAAGTGCAGAAAGATCACGTCGTAGTTGAAGATCTCGTCGTTGGCGAGGAAGTCGGGGGTTTCGACGACGCGCACCTTGAAACGCTTGTCCTCTTGTAGCAGATCGCGAATTACCGGCGTCGTTTCTTTCCAATGATGGCCCTTGTAGTCGACGCCCGTTACGAGCAAGCCACGGATCGGTTGGCTATTCGGTTTCTCGTTGTCCGGTTTTTCTTGAGCGGTGGCCGAAATCAGGGTCGTGGCGACCGCTACGCTGACAAATAGGCTATGCATTTGGGGTCTCCGGCTGGTTTGTAGTGACCCGATTCATCGGGTCGAAATTTGCCCGGACCGCATGAATGCGGTCGCTACAAGCGATGAAGTTGTCTCTTGACGGTCCTTTAGTCCTTAAACGAGCGACCTTTCTTTGGAGTGCGGCGATTTATCGCCGCTTTTGGGGCGTTTTGACAACCGGCGCCCAACTTGGGCGCTCACCTGAAAACCATCACCGCAACTCCTCTGGCCGCTCAGAAAGCGGTGATAAATCACCGCACTCCAAAAGCCCGCTTGTTCTGCCTTTAGTCCAGCAAGCCGCGAAGGAATTCAACACTCCGGCGGATATTGTCGTCCGCGCCGTAGCACTCGATCGAAATGGCGCCGCTCCAGTCGGTCTCCTGGAGGAACTCGATGCATTTCTTGATATTCTCGGCGTTCACACCGCCGCCGATGGGCACTTCGCTCATGCCGATCCCGGTTTCTTCTCCCCGAACCGCGGCCGCCAGGCCCGGACTGACGTCCTTAATGTGAAGGTGCGTGACGTACTTGCGGAGCCGCCGGAGGTACGCTACCGGATCGAGCCCGGCAATGAAGGAGTTGCCCGTATCGAAGTTGCACCGCAGGTATTCCGAGTCGAAGTACTCGAAGAGCCGTTCCATGAAGTCGCCGTCGTTGGTGTACGGTCCGTGGGGCTCGATATTGATGATCACGCCGTAGTCCTCGGCCCAGGGCAGGCACTGGCGGTAGTTGTCGCAGGTGATTCTGAACACCTCTTCCTTGGAGAAGCCTTCGATTTCGAAGGCCCCGTCGACCGTATCGACGATCGGGCAGTCGATTTCGGCCGCAAAACGGATCGACTGCTGCACGTACTGCACGCCGAACGCCGACCCGTCCGGCCCCATGAGGGGATAGGAACCGTCGATCTGCGAGACCTTGATCCCCTTCTCGTCGAGGTAACGTCGCAGCGCCCGGGGGTTCGATTGCAGCGAAATCGCCGGATCGTATCCCATCGCCTGGACGAAATACTGCCCGTGGATAACGGCAAACTCGATATGGTCCATTTTATACTTGATGGCCGATTCCACGGCGGTCTTGAAGTTAGCACTTAGCGGGCGGAAGTTGTCGGCGTGCATTCCCAGTTCGATCATTTTTGGTTTCCTCCGGAGATTGGTGGTTGGTCGATCCTTGGCAAGATACAGCAGATACGGGCCAGCTTCAAGCCCCCAGCCGTGTACGCTGGAAAAGCGGCCGGCGATCGGCTACCATGGAGCCTGCCATGCCCGATTTCGCCAATCTAAAGAAAGCGTTCTTCTGCCAGGGCGAGCCCGACCGCGTGCCGTCGGTCGAGTTCGTGGTCGACAAGCCGCTCCAGGCCCGGTTCCTCGGTCGGGAACCCAAGACGGTCGAGGACGAAGTCGAATTCTTCCTCACCGCCGGATACGATTTCGTACCCGTGCTGATGGGTATGAAGCTGACGATGATCCAACGGGCGATCACCGGCGCGGGGGCCTCGGGCGCCGCGCCGATGAAGGCCGCCAAAGGGCACTATCACGCCGAGCGGGAGCAGACCACCACCCGGGCATGGGCGGAAGAGGGCGAGGGGCCGATCCACGACCAGGCCTCGCTGGATAACTTCGACTGGCCCAACCCGGACGACTACGACTACGACGCCGTCGCGCGCCGCGGCGAGTTGCTGCCGGCCGAGGCCAAGGTAATCCCGCTGGTCGGATACATTTTCGCCGCCGCCTGGATGACAATGGGCTTCGAGCGGTTCTGCATCGATTTGGCCGACGGGGCCCCGTTGGCTTCCCAGGTAATACGGAAGCTGGGCGAACTGGCCCACCGCGTGGTCGAGAACCTGTTGGATTTCGACTGCGTCGGGGCGGTTCTCATGCCCGACGACATGGCCTACAAGCACTCGTTGATGGTCAGCCCCAAGGTGCTCCGCCGGTACGTGCTTCCCTGGCACAAGGAGATCGGCCGGATGGTTCGCGCCAAGGGCTTACCCTACCTGTTCCACTGCGACGGCCGCTACCTGGAGATAATCGACGACCTGATCGAGTGCGGCTACAACGCCCTGCACCCCTGCGAGCCGGGCAGCATGAACATGGTCGAGTTGAAAAGGCAATATGACGGTCGGCTCTGCCTGTGCGGCAACATCAACCTCGACTCGACGCTCACGCTGGGTACGCCCCGCGATGTCGAAGAGGAAGTCAAACTCCGCATCCGCACCGTGGCACCCGGCGGCGGATATTGCTGTGGCGCCTCCAACTCCGTGCCCGAATACGTCCCCTACCAGAACTACATCGCCATGCTCAAAGCCGTTAGGAAATACGGCAAGTACCCGATCGGCGAGTTCTGAAAGACGGCGGATTTTCCATCGGGTGCCACGCTTGCGGACTCATTTCGCCTTGTTCTCGAACCAGACCGGGCCGCCGAATTTGCCGGTCACCACAACGTCCAGGTCGCCGTCGCCGTCGAGGTCACCCACCGGGATGCTCATGCCGGAACCGATCCCCTCGCCTTCGGAGATGACATGCCGGGTCCAGACGGGCTTTGCGCCGCGGCTGAGCTCGTACCAGTAGACAACCGGCGGGCCGAAG
>JAUWJC010000317.1 GCA_030607895.1 Pirellulales bacterium | reverse complement strand
GGGGGTCGCGTGGAACTATGGGGAAACCGGCACGTTTCTGGCGGGGGACGGGACCCCGGGGCGCGGCTTTATAGCGGCGAAACGCGACCGACGGTCGCGGCTTTATATGGGTGTTCTCTTGTTGGCTGTTTTGCCGTGCTCTACACTGAAATCATCACACACACCCGGGTGGGACGGCAAACCAACCATGCAGAGCTACATAACAGTGGAGACTTCCGCCTCGGCGGTGCGGACGAACCTTCGGCTGCTGCGCGGGCGGATCGGCCCGGCAACGCGGCTTTGTGCGGGCGTGAAGGCCGACTGTTATGGGCACGGGTTGGAGTTGCTGCTGGACGTGATTGCCGAGCAGGCCGACGTGCTGGCGGTTGCAGCGCCCGAGGAGGCGATTGCCGTGCGTCGGCTGGGGTGCGAGCTGCCGATTCTCTCGTTCTTTTCGGCCTGTGCTTATGCCGACGGCCCGGAACTGCACGATGCGATCGATGAACTGGTTATCCAGCAGGTCATCCAGACGATTGTCGCACCCGATGTAGTGGGCCTGATTGGCGAGGCCGCACGGCGGGTGGGCCGAGAGGCCGAGGTCCATGTGAAGATCGACACGGGCATGGGCCGGTCCGGCGTTCGGGTGGAAGGTGTTGGGGCGCTTGTCGAGAAGGCCCGCGGCGAGCCGGGTATCAAGCTCACCGGGCTCTACACTCACTTCGCCACTTCCGACGAGGCCGACCGGACCTTCATGCACGAGCAGCTTGACGCGTTTCGGCAGATTGTCGCCGCCTGCGAGCGGCCGGAAGAATTGACGTTCCATGCAGCCAATTCGGCCGCCACCATCGACATGCCCGAGACCCATTTCGACATGGTCCGGCCCGGTCTGGCGGTTTACGGCTACCAGCCGTCGGAGTATTTGGACACGCGGCTGGCGCTTTGTCCGGCGCTTCGGGTGACCGGCCGGCTGATGCAGGTTAAGGAAGTGCCGGCCGGCAGTAGTTGCGGATACGGCCTGACGTACACCTTCGACCGTCCGGGGCGGATCGGTCGGGTGCCGATCGGCTACGGGGACGGTTATTTGCGTTGTTTGTCGAACCGTTCGACGGTGAGGGTCCGGGGCCACGACGTGCCGGTTCGGGGCCGGGTGTCGATGGATCAGATCATTTTGGACCTGACCGAAGTGCCGGCGGCCCGGCTAGGTGACGAGGTGGAGATCGTCTCACCCGACCCGGCCGCCCCGCACAGCGTTGAAAATCTCGCCCGGCTTGCCGGCACGATCCCGCACGAAGTCGCCTGCCGGATCGGCGGCCGCGTGCGTCGCGTGCTGGTGGACGAGTTCCATGCGAAGCCGCAAGCGGCTACGGGCGACAAGGCTCCGTAACCGTTAGCTTGTCGGCCGGCAGAGTGGCCAGCAGGTCGGGCAGGTCGTAGGTCTTCAGAGCGCCGTGGACCACGTTGACCAGTTGGTTTTTGGCCATGGGCGTTTCGAGTACGTCGTGCCACGATGTGAGGCAGTTCCGCAAGCCGACCGAGGCGAACAGTTGCGGCTCCAGCGCGGCGGCGTGCAGCGCGGGCGGGCCGACGTTACCGACGCTTACCAGGTGAACCTTCTTGTGGCTGTCCAGGAACCGGGCGCACGAGAGGATGTCTTCGGCGCGCATGGCAAGGTACGAGGTATCGAGCATGTAGGCCAGATAGAGGTCCTGCCATTCGGGGCCCATGTACGCGGCGAGTCCTTTCCCCTTGGTCTGTCCGGTTTCGCCCACTCCGCCGAGATCGACTGCCAGGACGGAGTTCCCCTTGCGGACCAGTTTTTCGATCGGTCCGCCGGGCGCCGCGTCGGTTTGCTTGCCGTCGGCATGTAGATACAGATAAGCGTTGCCGTTGGGCTTGTCGGGCACAAAGCTCAGGGCGGGCAGCCAGATGTCGGGCTGGGGCTTGAGGATCAGCTTGTCGATACGGTATCCGTCGCGTTTTAGGCTGCCCACTTTCTCGCATTCCGGCTTAGGCAGATCGGCCAGCCGCCGGATGCCCGTGATGCGGCGGACTTCCGCGAGCGCCTTCTTCTTGTCGGCCTGCTGCCAGAGCGTCTTGCGTGCTTCGACGAGCCGGTTCTCCAGGTCCATGTTCAGGTCGTAAGCGCTTCGGGCGCCTTCCAGCAGCATGACCTGGCCGCGTGGCGTACACCAGACCTGTTCGTCGGGCACCGGCTTCGAGGGCGGCTCGGTTACCGCATCGTCGATTTTCAGCAGCCAGCGCCGCATCCAGCGGCAGGCGCCCACGCGCATTTCCACGGGAAAACCGTGCTTGGTGTCCGGCTCGAGCAGGTCTACCCGTTCGGCAAAACCAAGGCGGCCGTACAGCCGCTTGGCCTGGCGGAAGCTGTCCCAAGCCCCGCCGATGTCGAAGTAGTCGCGCGGGGCGGCCATAATCAGCGTGGGCAGCGGGGCACGCATCATGACATAGTCGGCATGGCCCATTCCGTAGGCCCCCTGGGCGTGGATGTCCTGTTCGGCGTCCTGTGGGCCGATGGTTTCCAGTAACCGGCGGAAGCTGGTCAAGTAGCAACCGGGCGCGGCGGCCTTGATCCGCAAGTCGAGTGCCATCAGGTAGCTGGTCATGGTGCCGCCGCCGGAGATGCCCGTGCAGCCGATTAGCTCGGGATCGATCTCCGGCCGGCTCTGTAGGAAGTCAATCGCGCGCATTCCGTCCCAAGTGCGGAACATGGCCGTGTCCCGCCCCAACAGCGTGCTGCCCACGCCGATCAGGCAATGGCCCAGGACACTGACGGCCTTGGGCTTTCCGGCCGCATCGAGTAACTGCATTCGCTCGCCTTGGTCGATCGGATCGTAGCAAAGCGCGGCCATGCCGTGCTTGGCCATGATGATAGGAGCCAACTGGTAAAGGTCGCGAGCCTTGCCGTTGACACTGTGTCCACACGGCACCAGCACGGCCGGATAGGGAGGCTTGGCGTTGGGTAAATACAAAATTGCCGAGACGAAATGCTTTGGCTGACTCTCGAAGAGAATCTTCTCGATGCGGTACCCGTCCCGTTTCTCCTTGCCCACCACCTGGACGTTCAGCGGCGTCCGCTCGGGCAGACCGCCGATCTGGTCGATGAAGAACTGCCGCATCCGTTTCTGGTACGCGGCCACGTCTTCGGGCGTCTTGATCTTCTCGTACTCGGCGTCCCGGCGGTCCAACGCCGCGTGGGCCAGCCCCATCAGGTACTCGTGCATCATTTTCGACGGCGCAACGTTACCCAACTTGGCGGGCAGCACCGCGAACCGGGCGGCAACGGCCGGAGAACCAGCCGCAAGAATACACACGACGGCAAGCAACAGGCGGATCATGGCAGGCTCCTGGTGTGGGAAAGGTGGAGTGTTCCCATACAGCATAGCGATGCCCGCCGCGGTGTGCAAGTATGGCCAATCCGAGGTTGCTTCCGCGTCCAACGCCGCGTGGACGCGGCGGCTAAACAAGTACTACCAACTGGCCACTATTTCTACAGATGCAGGCCTTCGAGTTCCGGATAGTCGCCTACATTGATGACTTCGTCCATGCGAAACCCAAGTTGATAGAACCCGCCGCCCATGGGATTCAGGTGCTTGGCTTTGCCGCGGACGAACGTCATCCGCGCTTCCCAGCGGAACCCGAAAACCACGTCGTCCAATCCCCGCGGCTCGCTCAATACCAGCGACAGACCGGTGGTGGAGAACTCCTTGGTGATGGCGGCGAAGACCTGGCCCACTTGCGGCCTGTTGTTTTCAACGGGTATCACCAGGGTTACCACGACCATGGGTACGCGGCCATCCAGGCGAGGGCCTTCGATCAGCGCTTCGAGTTCCGGGCAGTTGTTGTTGACGAGCTTGAGAATGAAGCTCTGGACTTCGTGTTTCTTGTTCTTGCTGAATAGCGGCACCGATCTATCTCCTGGCAAGGGAATTGAAGTTGACAAATTGTAAAGCCGCGACCAGTGGTCGCGGTTCACCAAACGGACCGGCAACTTGAACAACCGCGACCACTGGTCGCGGCTTTACAACGGAAAACTCCCGGGTGCCCCAAGCTATTTCCGCCGTGGTCGCTTGCTGCTACTGCCGCTGCCGTCGGCTTCGACCTTCGACATTACCAGTTTCGAGTTCGCCGAATCGATCTTGTAGGTGAACTTCCGCAAAAAGCTCTGGCCGAGAAGCGGGGCGGCCTTGGAAAACTCCTTGGGCATCACGGCGCAACGAACCTTCTCGACCGTGAACTTGCCCACACGCACCTTCTCGGCAAACATCTCCTTGGCCTCGATCACGCGCCCGTCCGCCAAAGAAATGCGAAGCGTCGGCGACTTGTCGTTCGGCAGCAGCCCAATGCTCGAAGCCATCTTCCAGGGCAGGCTGATGAGCGAAGCTCCCGTGTCGATCGCCATTGTATGTGTGTACTTCCCGTGGAACGTAACCGGTACGTACCAAAGGCCTCCTCCACCTCGACGAAGATCAATCGACTCCGAGAGTACGGTGTCTTCCATTTTCTTCAGACGGCGGCCGTTACCCAAGAAACTGGCGGTTGGGCCAAGCTTGCAGGTCTTGCCGGCTGCCTCGCTGTAGGCTTCAACTGCCTTACCCACCTGCGGGTCGGCGGCCAGGTCCCCGTATTTCTCCTTGAGTTGGTCGTAAAGTTGCCGGGCCTGGAAGAGCTGTTCGATGTAGGCTTCCGACTTCTCGTTGACGGCCGATAGGGCCTCCTTCAGCGTTTTTTCCTCCTTGTCGGATTCCTGCATCAGCACGATTCGGTCGGCCAACTCGTTCATCATCGAAGCGATACGATTGTGGGCCGTTGCCGACGACGCCCGCTGAAGCTGCATGCGAAGCTCACGGCGCTTCTGCAGATACGCGATTGTCAGTGCCTGCTTGTTCTGGACCGCCTTTTCGTACATGGCAACCTGTCGCTGCGCGTCGCGAATCTGCTTCTTCATCGGAGTCGTGGCACGGATCAGCTTGCCAATTTTTGTCTCCTCGGGCAGCGAGAAATACGTGCCCACTCGACGGAGCCCTTTGTTCTTGAGAAGAGCTTCCGCGTCATCTTTCTCGTCGGCCGGCACCGCTTGGGCGGTCAACAGCATGGCGAGAAAACCGGTGAGCACCGACGTCGTGAAGTGTCTCTGGTACATGGAAGTCCTCTTCATTAGATTCCCCTGGGTTCGCCCGGTTGGCACAAGGTTGGTTGCCGAACGAGTGACTGACTTGCCAGTGGCCACTTGCCTCATATTCTAGCTATTGCGCTGCGTGTCGGTCAATGCCCGGGGGCCGTTTGCTTGCACGGCAAGGGGTGATCATCGGTCGCGGCCGTTTTGGACAGGGAAGTATGGCTCCAAGGGGTGCAGGAACGGACTTCTTTTGGGCGGCAGTGGTAGTGGTAGGGTGGGTCG
>JAUWJC010000235.1 GCA_030607895.1 Pirellulales bacterium | reverse complement strand
GCCGTTGGTGCCGGTCACTCCGATCACTTTCAGCCGGCGGCTGGGGTTGCCGGCCAGCGCTTGACACACTCGGCCAAAGGCCTCCCGTACGTTGGGAACCCCGCAGATGGGCAGATCGAGCCCATCGACCGGCCGCCGTGACAGAACGGCCGTGCAGCCGCGCCGGGCCGCCTCGGCGATGAAGTCGTGGCCGTCGAAAGCAGTGCCGGGCAGCGCGGCAAACAGATCGCCCGGCTCAAGCCGCCGGGTGTCGGACGTGCACGAGCTTACGCGGATATCGTCGTCGCCGAGGAATTGGCCTTCCGGCAACAGCCGCCGCAAACTTACTTGACTTGTTCCCGCGGGACAAGCTCGCATGGCGCAAGGCCTCCATGCCCAACGGCGCCGTACAAATGGAATCTCGACGCTGAAATCTTGACGCTGAAATCTTGACGCAATGTCCCCTTTTCGTGGCAATCCGTTGCCGTGGGGACCGCCAATGATGTGTCGGCCGGATTGTCCCGATTTTCGTCTGTCTGTCAAGCCGGGATTTCGGCACGGAAATGGTTTGTACAATTTGAAGGGTCACTGGACAAATGCCGGGAGATTGGCGAATATGTTACTTTACGGCCGCGTATGCAACCTTCCCAATTTGCCGTTTGCCCCGATCATGCCAAAATCGGACTTCGACATCGACAGCCTGGCGGTCTACCTGCACCTAACACCCCAGCAGGTATCCAGGCTATCCGATCGGGGTAGATTGCCTGGACGAAAGGTTGGCGGGCAGTGGCGATTCAGCCAGGCCGAAATCCACCATTGGCTCGAACGGCGGATCGGGCTGTCCGACGACGTGGAACTGCTCGACGTGGAAAACGTACTCCAGCGGTCGGCCCCGACCGACGACCAGCAGGACATCTCGCTGGGTGAGTTGCTTCCACGCGAGGCGATCGCTGTGCCGCTGTCGGCGCGAACCCGAAACTCGGTAATCACCTCGATGGTCGAATTGGCTGCCGGCACGGGTTGGCTTTGGGACCCCAAGAAAATGGTCGAGGCCGTCCGCGCGCGCGAGGACATGCACCCAACGGCCCTAGAAAACGGCATCGCTCTGCTGCACCCTCGGCGACCCATGTCGCGGATACTCGGCCGAGCCTTTCTGGCATTGGGCCGCACCGTATCGAGCATTCCGTTCGGGGCCGGCGCCCCGATGGCCGACATCTTTTTTCTCGTTTGCTCGATCGAGGACCGGGGTCACTTGCGGGCATTGGCGCGGCTGAGCCGCGTGCTCACCTCACCCGGCTTCCTCGACGCGCTGCGCGAAGCATCCAACGCGGACACCGCCCACCAACTCATCGTTGAAACCGAAGGTAAGCTCAGGGGTGAAGGGGTGAGAGTGGGCAGCCGAAAAAGGGACCAGGTTTAATTTGTGCGAAGCACCCTCCGGGCCGTTCCGGCAAATTAAACCTGGTCCCTTTTTCGTCCCTCACTCCTCGTCCCTCGCCGGCTTGATCGACCGGACGCGGATGTCGCGCAAGGCGCCCGTGGTGTTCCAGGTAGCGATACCCAGCGGCAGGCACGGCTCCACTTCCCAGTAGATCGAGAATTTGCGGTTCTCGGTTTCCAACTCGACGATCTTCTCTTTGCCGATCCAGGCTTCGATCTTCGGACCGGTTACCCGCAGGCGGATGCGGTACCACTTATTCTGCTTGAACTTCTGGTATCCGGCGGTTTCGTTTTCGACGGCCGGTTCGCCGTCGATGCTGGAAAGCCCCGTCACCGAGCCACCCCAACCGCCGACAACCAGTGTGAGCGGTCCCTTGGCCGTCGGGAAGGTCATTCCGCAGAAGAAGTCGTCACCGTCGACTCGCATCGCTTCGAGCGTCACTTCGTAGTCGGTTTTGGGGAACTTGCCGGTCCACTTGATACCTGCCGCCGGCCGGCCCTTTTCGATGATCAGTTTGCCGTCGACGACGTGGATTTTGCCGTGCTTCTCGAAGTCGAACTCCTTGACCACCTTCCACTTGCCGAGCGTTTTGCCGTCGAAGAGGCTTTTCCACTCGCCCGCGCCGGACGAATTGGGCAGCAGGCAGAACGCCGTCGCGACGATCAGGGCCGCAAGACTCGCGGCCGATAGGGAGATTGGTCTATTCATGTCGGTCGCTTGTGGTGTCGTAGTGTCCAATCTGAAATTAGAATACCCGAACTCAGGGCCCGCGCAAAAATAACTTGATCAATTGGGTGGCACGTCCCTGAGGAACGAAGGGCGTGTTGAGCCGAGCGCCCACGCCCTTCGCTGCGCTCAGGGACGTGCCACCCTCGCTCAAACTTGTACAAGTACTAGTCCTTAGTCTATCATTTTCGTGGCCGTCTGGCTATACTCGCCGGTTACCGACAAAACCACGAAAACCGTCAAACAAGGAGGGTGAAACCGTGGAATTCTTCAAGCGGCTCTTCGGCATTTGCCAAACTCCACGTCCCGCCGATCCGGAATGCTGGAAATACGTCGACGGTATCGTCGAGATAACGCTGGATCGGGCACCGGAACTGGCCGAGCCGGGCGGCGCCATTCGCCTGGAAGGTTCGGGACTTCCGCATCGGGTGCTGGTGGTGCATGGCCAGGGCGGCAGTTTTCGTGCCTTTCCAAACCGATGCACGCACGTGGGCCATCGCCGGCTTGACCCGGTCCCGGGCGAGGCACGAATCCGCTGTTGCAGCATCGGCCAATCGACGTTCGACTATCACGGCAGCAACCTGTCGGGCTTGGCGACAAAGCCAAGTCAGCCGTTGAATATCGAGAGTCGCCCCGGAAAACTCGTCATCTCGCTGGATTAACGCCGCACTCAATTCTCCGCCTTTGGTTTGGGCGGTGCGGCCTCTTCGGGCTTGAGCTTTCGGATGCGGATGTTGCGAACCGCCCCGCTGGTACACCAGGCGGAGATACCCAGCGGCTTGCTCAGGTCCACCTCGTCGCGGATGTCGAATTTGCGCTCCTTGGTCGGCAGATCGACCACGTGCTCCTTGTCGATCCAGGCGTCGACCTTGTGTTTGGTCACGCGAATCCGCACCTTGTACCAACGTTTCGATTTGAAATCGTGGAACGTCGTGGTGATGTTGTCCGAGGCGTCGTAGAAATCGACACACGACAATCCCACCACCGGGCCGCCCCAGCCGCCGACAACAAGCGAGCAGTACTTGTCGCCGATGGGAAACGTGGTGGTGCAGAAGAAGTCGTTTCCGTCTACCCGCATCCCTTCCAGCGACAACTCGTAGTCGATACGAGGCGGTTTGCCGGCCCAGGTTATGCCGGTTAGCGTCTCGCCCATCTCCATCAGGATCATCGCGTTCTTGACCGACACTTCGCCTTCGCCACCGAACTTGGTGACCTTCCAGCCCTTGAGTGTCTTGCCGTCGAACATACTCTTCCACTGGTACGGATCGGGCTTTGCCGCCTTATCGTCGTTTTTCTGCCCGGCGCTTGCGGCCGGCGTGGTGGATGGGTCGGCGCCTTCGGCCCGGCGGATGAGTTGATGGGCCAGAAGCAGTGCGCCGAGGACAACCAACAGAGCAGCCAACAAGACGGCCGACTGACGCAGGGGACCGGCGGCAATCTGGGAATGCCCGCCCGCCTGTTTCATTTGGTGTAGTTTCGTCATGACGAATACTCCTTGGCAAATGGGAAAATGTAGGGTGGGCATTGCCCACCACAACTGGTTGCAGATTGGTGGGCGATGCCCACCCTACATACTTCTTGCGAAGCCGCAAGCGGCAAGTGGTGTTCTGTCTTACCCGAGACCAAGTATCTCCAAAAGCTCCGGCTTGATCTTCAGATATGTTACCGTGGCGATACCCAGCAGCACAACCGCCCCGAACAGTACGAAGGCCTTTGCCGCCAGTGGCAGCGGCCGGCCTTTGGCATTGCGGCGGTCGAACAGGACGGCCACAACGGCAATGGCGGCCAGCGGCACGGCGAGCATGGTCGAGGCTTGTCCGACGAGTATGGCCGCCACTTTGAGGTCGGTTTTCTTGGTCTTCTCGGGCCTCGCGGCGTCGGGCTGATCCGGTTGCTTGTCGGTAGCTGCCGTGGCCGCGGTCTGTTGAGCGTTTTTGTTCTGCTCGGCGGTGTGGATGATTGCCAGGCTGGTGGACATGCCGACCAGCAGGACGCAGGAGGCGAAGATTTTGGTGGGGGTCGATTCGAGCTTTCCACCCAGGCGGAGGGTGTCGTTGATTATCACGCCGCCGGTCAGGGAGTTGGCGATGAAGCTGGAGAAGGCCGCCGCCCAAAAGCCCACGCTGAAGACGATTTTGGCGTATGGTCCGAAGACCTTTTCAAGCGAACCGATCATGATGCCGAAATCGACACGGCCGGAGTGCGGATACAGCACGGTGGCGGCGGTCATCATGATAATGGCCCCGACCAACGTGAGCATCACCGAAGCCATGACGGTATCGACGATTCCGCTGGCCAGGTCGTCTTCGGTCCATCCTTTCGCCTTGACCAGGTAGGCCTGGAAGATGGCGGCGGAAATGCAGAAGGTTGTGCCCACCAGCCCGCAGATAACCACCCAGTTGACATTCGCCGGCAGCGTGGGAACGAACGCCCCGTGCAGAATACCCCAAAACACTTCCAGGCGGTCGGGTTTTGCCAAAATGGCCCAGACCAGGTTGACCAGAAACGCCAGCGCCATGAAGATGAGAAAGAACGTCATCATCTTCTCCAGCGCGAAGTAGAACGTCTTGAAGCTGAAGAGAAAGACGATGGCGGCCAAGGTGAAGACCACGGGCCAAACGTACTGCGGCACGCCGCCGAAGAGGGCTTCCATTCCGGCGGTCACCCCCAGCGAGTTACCGAACTGGAACGCCGCGGAAACCATGAAGACGGTCAGGCCGCATAGTACGGCAAACGGCCGGCCGAGTCGGTTTGCCGTCATGGTCAGGAAGGTATCGTCGGAGTAGATACCCAGTCGCATGAACAGCGCCAGGAACCCGGCCATCAGGGCGCCCGCCAGAAGCGACAGCCAGATCATCGTGTACCCGTAACTGGCGCCGGTGGTCGACATCAAGGTAACGCTGCCCGGCCCAATAACGCACGCGCCGACGATAAACGCCGGGCCGATCCGTGTCAGCAGGCTACGTCGTTTCGCCATCAATTACCCTCTTGATTGTGCGGTGGACGTTGCGAAGCCGCAAGCGGCCGGATTTCGCCACTATAACACAAGACGCTTCGAATAGGAAATGCCCGGCAAAAGAGCCGTTGGGTGCGGCGGCTTACTTCACGTTGGCGGGTGCACTGCGGGAGATCCAGTGCGGAGGTCGGGGTGGCTTTTTCGACGGCTTCTTTGCCGCCGGAGCAAGCGTAAAGAAGAACGCCGTGCCCTGGCCGGGCTCCGATTCCAACCAGATCCGGCCGCCGTGCGAGGTGATGATCTTCCGCACGATCGTCAATCCGGCGCCTGTCCCTTCGTATTTCTTCCGGCCGTGAAGCCGCCGGAAAATCGTGAATATCTCTTCGTGGTGTTTCTTGGTAATGCCGATTCCATTATCTTTGACGTAGATTACGGGTGGATTGCCCGCGAGCGCGCCGATCTCCACCTCCCGCCGTTGGCTGTCGTTGAACTTCAAGGCGTTGGAGATCAGGTTGTTGAATACCATGCCAATGAATGTAGCGTTGCCGCGGACCGCGGGCAGCCGACCCACGATCTTGACCGACGCATTCCGCTGGACGATTGCCGGGTCCAGCGCGGTTAGCACCTCGCTTGCGAGTGCGTTCAGATCGAGTCGGTCGTCGGGTGGACGCACCTGGCCGACGCGGCTGTAGGTCAACAGATTATCGATCAGGGCAGTCAGCCGATCGCAAAGCTTCACCAACGTTTCCAGGCGACACCGTCCGCCAACGTCGAGCTTGTCGTGATAGTCTTCCAGGAGGATTTCGCAATAGGCGCTGATTCCCCTGAGCGGCTCTTTTAGATCGTGCGAGGTGATGTAAGTGAAGTCGTCCAGGTCGTGGTTTATGCGATCGAGTTGTTCGGCCCGGGCTCTCAGTTCGGCCGCTTGTTGTTCGATGCGTGCCCGGGCGGCCTCGACCTCGCGAGTATGGCGGAGCAGTTCGATTTCGGTCCGTTTCCGCTCGATGGCGTGGCGGATCGTTCGCGAGAGAATTCGGCCTTCGAGATGGTCCTTGGCGAGGCAGTCCTGCGCGCCTTGCTGGATGGCCGAAAGCGCCAGCCCGTCGTCGTCGATTCCCGTGAGTATCACCACCGGAACACTGGCCGCGGCAGCCCGAACCGCCGAAAGCGCTTCCAATCCGGCCGAATCGGGAAGCCCCGGGTCCAGCAATACCAGGTCCAGCAACACCACGTCGAACCGCTTTTGACCCAACAGACTCAATGCCTCTTGGAGTCGGGTGGCGTGGGTCACGGCGAACAGACCCGAGCGAACGGACATCGCGCCGCGACCTTCGCTGAGCGCGAGTTGCACCGTCCGCGCGTCGGCGGCGGAGTCCTCGATCAGAAGCACCTCGACCGTCTCGCAGAGTGTTAGCCCTTGCATGGCAGCCCTCATTGGCTTGAGCCGAAAAAGGGACCAGGTTTAATTTGTGCGAAGCACCCTCCGGGCCGTTTGACGTTATGCTAGTTGCATTCTCGGGAGGTGTTTTTGCAGAAATCAACGAAGCATTGACCGACTTCTCAAAGTATGGTTCGAGTGAGTAGAGATTTGATTGCGTCTCCATCTTACCTTATTGTGATC